>DATGXG010000011.1 GCA_035299085.1 Bacteroidales bacterium
GCCATTTATGCTGATAAAAATATGGTGAATACCATTGTCCGGAACCTGATCAGCAATGCACTCAAGTTTTCATACCGGTCGGGCAAAATAAGAATAACCGCGTTTCCGGATCATGAATTTGTGGTAGTTTCCATCAGGGACAATGGCATGGGTATTCCCGCCGATAAAATTGATAAATTATTCAGGATTGATACCAAGTTCTCCATGCCTGGAACTGAAAAGGAACAGGGAACCGGACTTGGGCTGAAGCTCTGTAAAGAGTTCGTTGAAAAACAGGGAGGAAAAATATGGGTTCAGAGCCACGAAGATCAGGGTTCTGAGTTTTGTTTTACGGTGGCAAAAAAAACGAATCCCAAAGATGTTACTTCATTCAAGTAATCTGAATTTACGCGACTTTATTAAATAAGCCACACCTTCGGCAAGAATGTGCATGCGAATGTTTTCGATAAAAACCGGTTCCTTATCTGCAATTCTTGAATAATTGCTGTTCTTTGTCCGGTCAGATTCAAAGATTGTAACGGTTCCTGAACCTATGGCCCTCATTTCATTTCCTTTTGTGATAACCAGTGCCGTGTCTTCACTTAAACCGATTCCTACACAATCCGGTTTTTGAATAGTGGCTTCAATGAGCCTGGCAAATCTTCCACGGTTCAGAAAATGAGTATCTATAATTGTGTTTGGTATAAATGAAAATCCACCGTTTAGTTTAATCAATCCCTTTATTACAGAGCCTTCACTGGCACCGCTATAAATCATATGTTCGGATAAAATCATGGCCCCGGCGCTGGTTCCGGCAATCGTGAAATTCTCATTTTCGTAACGGCTCCTGAGGATCCTCAGGAATTCGGTGTTCATCAGCATATCCTTTAATTTAACCTGGTCACCTCCTGAAATAAATATCCCATCTGATTCCGTCAGTTTTTTAAGGCTTCCTTTATCATCCAGGTCTTTTTTGGTATTGGCAATTATGGCATCAATTTTCAGGTCAAGCCGGGCAAAGGCATCCCTGTAAATCCTGATCATTTCTTCCTGGCTCTTGCTGGCAATAGGAACTACAACAATGGAGGGATGATTGCCCCTTATTTCACGGATGATATCTTTCAAAACGCCGTTCTTGAAATCGATATGCTGGTCTTCCCTTGGTGCATCACTTTTAGCTTCATGGCCTCCTATAGGTATTAACTTTCCTTTTGGTATATTCATATACATTGTTTTTTCCTACCCTTAGCACATACCTGTTTTCCGGTACAAAATCAGGAACGAAATCATCATGTTTCGATTTAAAATCTTCCGCTATTTTGTGACAACGGCTGATGTCTTCAGCCATCAAAACAATCAACGTTCCTTCTGTGGCATTGGAAAGGGCATAACTTAAGGCGTCATGTTCGCGGGGAATGATTTCGATAAACATGTTTCTTTTCCTTTCTCTAATTCCGGCATGCAGCAGATCAATGATTTCCCTTGGTTTGCGTCCTCTTGTGTCCTCATCTATCCTGATGATAATCTTGTCAAAGAGTTCAGCTGAAATTTTGCCTACGTTAATAATATCCGAATTACGCCTGTCCCCCGGGGCGGTTATGATTCCTACTTTTTCACGGGCCTGTGTCTGTTTAACCAGTGTTCCCAGCGCTGAAATTCCGTGGGGGTTATGAGCATAATCAATGATCAGGCTGAAATTCCTGAATGAAATCATATTTAATCTTCCGGGTGTATTTTCATAATTGGGTTCGAAGGATCTCAGTGCTTTTTTAATGATGTCTACAGGCACATTATAATAGAGAACGGCCAGAAGAGACGCCATTGCATTTTCAATATTGAAAATTGCCTTGCCGTTAAAGGAAAGAGGTATGTTGATGACATTTTCTTCAAACAGAACCCTGGTACCTTCCGAAATGATAATCCTGTTCCCTGAATAAACAGCGGTCAACCCGCCTTTACGCATATGATCCTGGATTCGCCGACTTTTAGGATTTATACTGAAAAGGGCAACAGGGCACGACACGTTTTCTATCATGGCATAGGTGTATTCGTTGTTTTCATTCAGAATGGCGAGGCCATCAGGCTTTACGCTTTCCGGCACAATGGATTTGACCTTTGCCATTTCCTCAATGCTGTTAATATCCTTGAGCCCAATGTGATCTTCGGCCACATTGGTCACAATGCCAACATCACACTTGTCAAATGCCAGGCCCGACCTTAACATGCCTCCCCGTGCCGTTTCGAGAATAGCGAAATTCACTGACCGGTCTTTTAATACCGTCATGGCACTGTTGAAACCGGTACAATCGCCCTTTTCAACCAGGTTGCCGTTTATGTATATTCCGTCGGTAGTAGTGCATCCGGTTATATATCCTGCTGTTCTGGCTATATGGGCAATAAGTCTCGATGTGGTTGTCTTACCGTTTGTTCCTGTAATGGCTATAATCGGAATGCGACCGTTTTCCTTCCCCGGGAAAAGCATATCAATTACAGGTTTCCCTACATTCCTTGATTTTCCTGTCCATGGATGGGTGTGCATTCTGAATCCGGGAGCTGCATTCACTTCAATAACAACAGGCTTTCCTATATCCGCCGGTTGTGAAATATCTTCAGCGATCAGGTCGATTCCGCAAATATCAAGACCGGTTTGTCGTGCCGTTCGTTCGGAAAGCATCCTTATTTCCGGATGAACCTGGTCGGTAACATCTTCGGAGGTTCCGCCCTGGCTCAGATTAGCCGTATATTTCAATATAATATTTCTACCCCTTGCCGGTATGGAATCAAGAGTAACCGATTGCGCCCGAAGCAACGATTCAGTAGAGTGATCAATTTTTATCCGGGTAAGAACATTCTCATGGTCAATTCCCCTGTCCGGATGACGATTTGCTTTTTCAATCAGCTGCATCACCGTATCCTGGCCATTACCGGTTACCATTGCAGGGGTTCGCAATGCGACAGCAATAAGTTTGCAGTCGATTACAAGGAGCCGGTAATCATTACCAGTATGATACCGTTCAACCAATACGGAATCCGAATACTTCAACGCCTCTTCGAAACAGGATAGCGCTTCATTCATTTCATTGATGTTCACGGCCACACCTTTGCCCTGGTTGCTGTTGAGCGGCTTAATCACAACCGGAAAACCAATTGATTCGATTACTTGTGAGGCCTCCTGTACCGTATGAACGATTTCTCCTTCCGGTACAGGTATGCCTGAAGACCTTAACAGGATTTTTGTCCTGAATTTATCACCAGCCAGGTCAACTGCAATGTTGCTTGTGTTTTCAGAAATAGTGGCATCAATCCTTCTTGATTTTGCGCCGTATCCCAATTGTACCAGGGTGGCATTATCAAGCCTTATAAACGGAATGTCTCTTTCGACAGCTGCATTAATGATGGCTTGGGTGCTTGGGCCCGGACTGTCTTTAAAATAGATCTCCCTCAACCGTTTGATTTCTTTCTCTATGGCATAATCCCTTCCGGCAGCCAGGGCTTCGGCAATTCTAACTGCCGCTTCACCGGCATATATCCCCGCCCGTTCAATCTCGTACGAAATAGCCAGGTTATATACTCCGGTTTCACCCGTGCTCCTCGTTTTACCGTAATTCACTTTCATTCCGGCCATGTTCTGCAATTCAAGGGCAATATGTTCCACAATGTGTCCCATCCATGTCCCTGTTTTTAATCGCTCAAAAAAACCGCCTGTCCTTCCTTCAGAACAATGGTGATCGTTTAGTCCGGGCATTGCCGCAGCAATCCTGTCAAAGAAGCCCGGTATTTTGTTTGACGGCAGATTTTCAAATTTGCCTATGTTGAGTCGGATTGCAATAACTTTATGGCGGATAGACCAGTAGTTGGGACCCTTAAGTACCCTGATATCCTGAATTTCCATTCTTTAAAACCTTTGGTTTACCTAATAACTGCATATGAGATGCCAATTTAAAACCCGGCCTGAACAAATCATGCCGGAGGTGGTTTCATAAAAACACTTGTACATCGGGGTTTGTTAAGGGAATTCGAAAAAATAAACTGCAGGTAAAGCATGGGTATAAACGGAATGATCATAGCCATAGGAGGTAATGAGGATAAAGGATTGAGAAATACAAAACGCCTGCATGTGCAGGAAACCGATCTCGACTTTGCGACTTCCGGTATACTGTGCCGCATACTTTCCGAACTCGATAATGATCATGCTCCTGTTGAAATTATCACCAGCGCATCGGGGATTCCTGAAAAAGTGGGAAAAAACTATATAAAAGCCTTCAGAAAACTCGGTCATAAAAAGGTGAACGTACTTGATATCGGTGATCGCGAGGATGCAGAAAAGCCGGATATTATTAAGCATATTGAAGATGCGGCCTGCATTATGTTTTCAGGCGGCGACCAGTTTAAACTTATAAGCACGTTAAAAGAAACCCCTGTTGCCCGTATATTGAACCAGCGCTATATGAATGATAAAATAGTGATAGCGGGCACCAGTGCGGGAGCTATGGCCATGCCCGACCTCATGATCTACCCGGGGCCTGAACCCTTGAACATACGATCGAAAATAGTTCCTATCTATGAAGGACTTTCACTGATTCACGACACCATTATTGATACTCATTTTCTTGTAAGAGGACGTTTCAGGCGGCTGTCGGTTGCAGTGGCCAATAACCCTGATCACTTAGGAATAGGGCTTGAAGAAGATACGGGTATCATTATCCGCAACGGAACCAGGATTGAGGCGATCGGTTCAGGACTTGTAACCATTCTGGATGCAAGGAGCCTTCAGAAAGAAAACCCCTCGGTGAAGAAGAAGGAAGACCACGAGATTTTTATTGAAAACCTGCTTGTTCATGTGCTCAGTAACGGGGATCATTTTACGCTGAATAAAAAGGTCATCCATTGAAATACTACACACCTGAATGCAACAAAACCCCTTAAAAACTGTTGGTAATAAGCTTTGTGTATATACATGAAGCTACTTTTCCCCGTTATTCTTGTAATTCATTTAAAATGAATACTAAAATCAATGAAACACCACAGTCAAATAGTGCATCCGGTCCCAACCAGGCAGAACTTAAGGAGAACTACTTATCACTTAAATTAAAGGAATATGAACAACTGAATCACAAACTTGAGGAAAGGTTAAAGCAACGAACAGCGCGTCTTACAGAAATATTGGATTCAAAGACCCGTTTCATAAGTGTTATTGCGCATGATTTAAGAAGTCCTTTCACTGCCATTATGGGATCGCTTGAACTACTGAAGCACAAGCTTCATGAAAATAACGACGACAGCATGGAATACTATGTCGACCTTGCAATGCATGCGTCCTCAAGGGCACTTGGAATGCTCGACAGCCTGTTATCATGGACAATATCACAGAACATGGCAAAAAGCTTCAACCCGGTTTCATTTAATCTTTCGGAACTGATCCATGATGAGCTTGAAATGATCAATGAATCAGCAAGGCTTAAAAATATTCTCATATATACAGATGTTCCGGAAGATCTGGCAGTTGAAGCCGATCAGAATATGATCCGTACCATTGTCCGGAATTTTATAGGGAATGCCATCAAATTCACTCACCGGGGTGGCCGGGTAAGGGTATATGCCATGCGACAGACCGAAATTATTGAAATAGGTGTTTCCGATAATGGTATTGGCATATCAGCCGAGGCGCAAAAGAAACTCTTCCGCTTTAATTCTTTTCAGTCCACAAACGGCACCGAGCATGAGCAGGGTTCAGGCCTTGGCCTTTTAATCTGCAAGGATTTTGTCGACAGGCATGGCGGAATGATCGATGTCGAAAGTGAGCCCGGGAAGGGTAGTACATTTAAATTTCATCTGCCACAGTGCAGCCATGGGTCAATAAATAAAACACTGTGAAGCGGCGTTGTCTTTTTTATAACCCCTGTACATACCGTTTGAATTAAAAGCAAGTTCAACAT
Organism: Bacteroidales bacterium; assembly: GCA_035299085.1. NCBI lineage: Bacteria > Pseudomonadati > Bacteroidota > Bacteroidia > Bacteroidales > Bacteroidales bacterium. The sequence continues at coordinate 5,916 of DATGXG010000011.1, forward strand.
TTCCAACCTTATCCACAGTAATTAATCCTCCGTCACCTCCCAGGGTATTCAATTTCTTTATTACCTCATTACAGGCCTCTTTAAGGCTGAATCCCCGGTAGTTAACCAAACAGGCTATATCATAGGCAGCAACGAGCCGGATGAAATATTCGCCATCCCCGGTACATGAAACTGCACAAAGCCCGTTATTCGCATAGTTTCCGGCACCGATCAGCGGGCTGTCGCCAACCCGTCCTTATTTTTTATTTGTTAATCCCCCTGTAGATGTAGCGGCAGCCAGGTTACCGTTTGAATCAAGAGCAACCGCTCCCACCGTTCCCCGTGAAGAAGATTTGAACCGGGCCTGCTGAAGCGATTCGTATTTTTCAGACGAATAAAAGTAATTGTCAGGTTCAAAGATGAGCCCGTTTTCATGGGCGAATTTTTCAGCCCCCTTACCATGAAGCAGAATATAAGGGCTCTTTTCAAGAACCGTCCTGGCCAGTTTTACCGGGTTCCTTACATTTTTGAGCCCGAGTGCTGCTCCTGCCTGCAAGTCGCTTCCATCCATAATCGATGCTTCCATTTCATGGGTAACATCGGCTGTAAAAACGGAGCCTCTGCCGGCATTGAATAGTACATTGTCTTCAAGCGCTGCAACAGCAATTTCCACGGCATCTACAGCTGATCCTCCTTTGTTAAGTACTTCGTATCCTGCATTCACCGATTCTTCGATACCGCTAAGGTATGATTTCTCTTCATCTGCTGACATGCTGCCTTTTGATGGCACGCCTGCTCCGCCATGTACAACTATGACATTCATAACAACCTTTTCTTTCAGTAAAAGCAATGATTATGCCATGAGAAAGCTTAATTTCATATAATTAATAACGGAAACCTCAATTATTGACGGTATATTATTTATATTCATTATGAATTGTAACATTTTAAGCGATATTTCAGTATATAATTTCAATAATTAATCTTACTCAATTATTTTTGTCGTGATTTTAGGGGGTTCGGGTGAAAAATTATAAACATACAATTTTTGGGTATTTTCTCATTGCACTTTTCGTTGCGTTAAGTTTATCCAGCGTATTCAAATCGAATGCCATTTATTCATATGTGCCTGAACCCGAAGTATCCGGGCTTTTTTACAGCATGCAAATGCCGTTTTTACCCGGAAGCATGTTCAGTGACCGGGTTGAACAGGTCTTACTGGATCAAAGCCATCATACTTCAAAATCCCTGGATAATTTAAAATACTCAGCAGTCCAGGTGCACAAAGCCTATAACAGGCATATCCAATATGTCCTAAAATATGACAATAAGCAGATAAAATCTATCTGTGATTTAAACTGTGTCATTCAGATATAGTTTAGATCAAGTCCTTCAGATTCCTTCTTTAGAATAAGGATCCTCTTTAAATGCCTCAGAAGCAGGGACGAATTATATACTGAGGTCAAAATAATCAAGGATATTCTATTATTCATTCAATTATAAATTCACATGAAATATATAAAACGTTTGTTGTTTTTTATGGGAATGCTGATTGCAAGTGGTATTCCTGCGATGGCCAGTGAAGCGGACCTCGCAATTCCTGATTTACACCAGGGTTTCTTTGCCAATTTTGGTTTAGACGCCTGGCATTTGCTACTATACGGTTCCATCGTAATAGTTTTTACACTTTCAGTAAGTCTTACACTTTTCAGGTCGGTTAAAAAACTTCCTGCACATAAATCGATGCTGAATGTGGCTGCAACCATTTATGAAACATGCAAAACTTACCTTATTCAGCAGGGAAAGTTCTTACTGATTCTTTTTGCCATTATCGGCACAGCCATGGCATACTATTTCTTTGCCCTTGTGGGATCTACATTTTCGGTAGTTCTGCTTGTGCTTCTTTTCTCTGTTATCGGTATGGCTGGCTCATACAGTGTTGCATGGTATGGCATACGCGTTAATACATTCGCTAACGCACGCACTGCCTTTGCTTCACTGCGCGGCAGACCATGGGATGTAGTTTCGATTCCCCTCAGGGCAGGAATGAGCATCGGCTTATTCCTCATCAGTCTTGAGCTCATTATGATGATCGTCATCCTGCTTTTTGTTCCCCGCGATATCGTTGGTTACTGTTTCCTTGGTTTTGCCATTGGTGAATCACTTGGCGCCAGTGCATTGCGTATTGCAGGCGGTATCTTTACAAAGATCGCCGACATTGGTTCGGATCTTATGAAAATCGTTTTCCACATTAAGGAAGACGATCCCCGCAATCCCGGTGTTATCGCCGATTGTACAGGTGACAATGCAGGTGACAGCGTAGGCCCTACAGCTGACGGTTTTGAAACATACGGTGTTACCGGTGTTGCTCTGATTTCCTTCATCACCCTTGCTGTAAAAGAACCCATGATCCAGGCTTCTCTTATCGTATGGATTTTTGCAATGAGATTTTTAATGGACTTCATGTCAGCCGTATCTTTTAGCGTTAACCAGGCTATCAGCAAGGCAAAATATGGAAACCGTAAGAACTTCAATTTCGAAGAACCTTTGGCTCGTCTTATCTGGATTGCCAGTATCATGTCAATTGCTACCACTTTCTTCATGAGTTATATGCTCATCGGTACTCTTACTGTTGACGGCGTTGCTTATCCTTCGATGTGGTGGAAACTTGCCTCCATCATCAGCTGCGGAACACTTGCCGCCGTGCTGATCCCTGAATTCACAAAAATCTTTACGAGTTCACAGTCGAAACACGTTCATGAGATCGTGAATGCGTCCAGAGAAGGCGGTTCATCACTCACCATTTTGTCAGGAATTGTTGCCGGTAACTTCAGTGCTTTCTGGAAAGGCATTCTCCTTGCTGGTCTTATGACTATTGCTTATGTAGTTAGTACGATGGGTCTGAGTGAGATTATCGGTTACTCTTCAATCTTCGCATTCGGACTGGTTGCTTTTGGTTTCCTTTGCATGGGACCTGTGAACATTGCTGTTGACAGCTATGGTCCGGTAACCGACAATGCCCAGTCAGTATTCGAACTGGCACAGACCGAACATATCCCCGGCATCAAGCATGAAATTGAAAAAGAATTTGGTTTCACTCCTGATTTTGAAAGGGGCAAACTGTATCTCGAAGAAAATGATTCAGCAGGTAATACTTTCAAGGCAACCGCAAAACCTGTGCTCATCGGTACAGCTGTTATCGGTGCCACAACCATGATTTTCTCCATCATTCTGCTTCTTAAAAAACTGGGTCTTCTTGCACTCGAATTAACCGAGGCTCCTGTAATCATCGGTTTTGTATGCGGTGGTGCTGTGGTATACTGGTTCAGCGGCGCATCCATACAGGCTGTTGCTGCCGGTGCTTACCGTGCTGTTGAGTTCATTAAACGCAATATTAACCTCGACAAGAAAGAAGCGGATATTGAAGATTCAAAGACTGTTGTTAAGATTTGTACCCAGTATGCTCAGAAGGGCATGTGGAACATCTTTATCGCACTGATGACTATCACACTGGCGTTTGCCTTTATTGATCCGAACTTCTTTGTATCATACCTGATTTCTATTGCCATCTTCGGTTTGTTCCAGGCTATTTACATGGCCAATGCAGGTGGTGCATGGGATAATGCAAAGAAATACGTTGAGGTTGACCTGAGAGAAAAGAACACACCGCTCCATTCAGCTACAGTTGTAGGTGATACAGTGGGTGATCCTTTCAAGGATACCACATCCGTGGCTCTCAACCCGATTATCAAGTTCTCAACCCTGTTCGGTCTTCTGGCTGTTGAAATTGCAGTGAACATGAAGCTCGCAGCCCGCGCTGCCGGTACATTCGATTTCACAATGATTATTGGTCTTGTTATGATGGCTGTTTCACTTGTATTTATTTACAGGTCGTTCTACGCCATGCGCATTACCGATGAAAAGAAGAAAAGCAACGATGTTCAAACCTCAAAACTCATTGAGGAAGAAAACGCTGCTTAGTGAGTAGTGATTAGTGATTGGTGATTAGTAAGTGGTTTTACTAATCACTAATCACCAATCACTAATCACTCTTTTTAAAAACTGAGAAAAATCTTGTTTTAATTTTCGTTATTCGTTTATTTTCGTTAGGTACTTCTTTGAAATTCTGTCGCCTGCGCCATTATTAAATTAAAGGTATGAAAGCTGATTTCAAACACGATATTTTGAAATCCACCGGTGTTCATGTGGATAAGTGCTACCAGTGTGGAAAATGCTCAGCAGGCTGTCCGCTTGCCGAAGAGATGGATTATCCGCCCAGTTATGTAATGAGGATGCTGCAGACCGGCAACCCGGAATTCCGGGAAAAAGTTATCCGGTCGTTCACCATCTGGGTTTGCCTCTCGTGCGAAACCTGTTACGCCCGATGCCCCATGAGCATCGAAATTCCCCGGTTAATGGACTATATGCGCGAATTGTCGTTAAGTGAAAAGAAGACAAATCCCAAAGCCCGTGAAATCATCTCCTTTCACAAATCTTTCCTCGATTCGATTGAAAAAACGGGACGACTCTATGAAATAGGGTTGCTTGCCGATTATAAAGTCCGCACCCTTAAACTGATGCAGGATGTTCAGCTTGCCCCGGCCATGTTCAGGCGTGGCAAACTGAATATTGTGCCTGAACTTATCCGTGACCGGAAACGTATGTCATCCATTTTTTCGAAAACGCTTAAAAAGAAAAAATAACAATGGCCCTTGGCTTTTATCCGGGGTGTTCCCTCAAAGGGTCTTCCCGGGAATATAATGAATCTGTCCTGGCCCTTGCCCGGGCATTTAATGTACAGGTTAAGGAAATCAGCGACTGGAACTGCTGCGGTGCCACGGCAGCTCACAACCTGAACAAAGAACTCTCACTGGCACTTCCGGCAAGGATAATTGCCCTTGCTGAAAAAGACGGATTCGATGAAATTGTCATCCCGTGCGCCGCATGCTACAGCCGGCTGGCTTCTACAATGCATGAACTTTACAGGCACCCGGAAACAAAGGAAAACATCAGCCGGGTAATAGATATGGAGGTGAAGGGCTCGGTTAAACTCCTTAATGTCATACAGTTTCTTGAGAAATATATTCTTCCTGGCCTTGAAACCCGGATCATCAACCGCTTTGCTCATAAGGTAGCCTGTTATTACGGATGCCTGCTTGTAAGGCCCCATGCCGTACTCCAATTCGACAGGGAAGAAGAGCCGCAGACAATGGATGTGATCATGTCGAAAATCGGTGCCGAACCCATCGACTGGGCATTTAAAACCGAATGCTGCGGGGCTGGTTTATCGGTTTCACGAACAAACACTGTTGCGCGTCTTTCGGGAAACATTCTCAGGGACGCATCTGACCGGGGTGCCGGGGCCGTGATTGTAGCATGCCCGATGTGTCATTCCAACCTCGATATGAGAAGAAACGATATTAACAAATCGCAGCATACCGATTATACTATGCCGGTAATTTATATCACCCAGGCAATTGGTCTTGCGATTGGTATTACCGGTAAAGAACTGGGTTTGCACAGGCACTTTGTTAAAGCTGAAATTTAAGAATTATGTCAAGAATTGGCGTATTTGTTTGTCATTGCGGCGAGAATATCAGTGCTACGGTTGATTGTGCCAAAGTTGCACAAACGCTGTCAACACATGAAGGAGTAGCCTATAGTATCGACTATAAGTATATGTGTTCCGACCCGGGACAGAGCATGATCAAACAGGCCATTAAGGAAAAGAATCTTTCCGGCGTTGTGGTTGCGGCATGCTCACCAAGGATGCATGAACCCACCTTCAGGCGGGCATGCAACGAAGCCGGTTTGAATCCGTACCTGTGTGAAATGGCTAATCTCCGTGAGCACTGCTCCTGGGTTCATGAAAAGAATGATGCTACCACCGAAAAGGCAATCGACGTGGTGAGAATGCTTGTTGAAAAGGTAAAACGGAATCATTCACTCTCTTCCATAAAGGTTCCTGTTACAAAAACTGCACTGGTCATTGGCGGCGGCATTGCAGGCATTCAAACCAGCCTTGATATAGCCAATACAGGTCATAAAGTTATTTTAATTGAAAAGGAGCCATCGATAGGCGGCCATATGTCGCAGCTTTCAGAGACTTTTCCCACACTTGACTGCTCCCAATGCATCCTGACACCCAGAATGGTTGAAGTGGCCCAGCATCCGAATATTACTTTGTACACCTATGCCGAACTCGAAAGCATTGAGGGATTCATAGGAAATTTCAAGGCAAAGATCAGGAAAAAGGCTAAAAGCATTGATGAGAAACTGTGCACAGGCTGCGGACTCTGCATTACAAAATGCCCTAACAAGAAAATACCCGGCGAATTCAACGAGGGACTTGGAACCCGCACTGCTATTTACGTCCCTTTTCCACAGGCTGTTCCGAATAAACCGGTTATCGATAAAAACAATTGTACCTATTATACTAAGGGGAAGTGTAAGATCTGTGAGAAATTCTGTCCGACTGGCGCTATCCGCTTCGACCAGGCCGACGAGATCATAGAAGTTCCGGTAGGAGCCGTTGTGCTTGCCACCGGTTTTACGGTTAAGGATACAGCATTCTTCCCCGAATACGGCTATGGCAAGTATGCCGATGTGATTACAGGACTTCAGTTTGAACGGCTTGCTTCAGCATCGGGTCCGACATTCGGGGAAATCAGGAGACCATCCGACGGAAAAATACCGGAGAAAATCGTTTTTGTAGCATGCGCAGGCTCACGTGATCCGGCCAAGGGAATACCTTACTGCTCGAAGATATGCTGCATGTACACTGCAAAACATGCGATGCTTTACCAGCATAAGGTACACCATGGCGAATCGTATGTGTTCTATATGGACATCAGGGCAGCAGGCAAGAATTATGATGAATTCGTGCGCAGGGCAATTGAAGAAGATGGAGTAAAATACATCCGTGGCCGGGTTTCTCGCATTTATGAAAAGAACGGGAAACTCATCGTAAAAGGGGCCGACACCCTGCTGAATGCCATGCCCGTTGAAATTGAAGCCGACATGGTGGTGCTGGCAACAGCCGGTGTGCCCAATGCCGGTGCTGAAGAACTGGCTCAGAAACTGCATGTATCGTACGATGAATACGGATTTTTCGCTGAGGCGCATCCCAAGTTGAAACCGGTTGAGACCAATACGGCAGGTATATTTCTTACAGGAGCCTGCCAGGCACCCAAAGACATTCCTGAAACCGTGGGAATGGCGTCAGGCGCAGCCGTTAAAGTGGCAGGGTTGTTTTCGCAGGATGAACTTACCCGTGAACCGCTGATTGCCGTCGTGAACCGGTCGGCACCCCCGCTTTACTCAACGTGTGTGGGATGCTTTATGTGTCAGACCGCATGCCCTTACCAGGCAATTGAAAAAGAAGACATAAAGGACCGGAAAGGCAACTATGTTAAAACAGTTGCCAGGGTGAACCCCGGACTTTGCCAGGGATGCGGAACCTGTGTCGCATTTTGCAGGTCAAAGTCGATTGATATCGAAGGGTACACCCATGAACAGGTATTTGCTGAGGTAATGACCCTGTTAAACAGTTAAATTTTTAATCATGGCTGAATTCGAACCGAAAATAGTGGCTTTTGTCTGCAACTGGTGTACTTACGCAGGGGCAGACCTTACCGGAACCAGCAGGATCAAATATGCCAGCAATGTAAGAATTGTGAGGTTCCCGTGTACAGGCCGCATTGACTATATGCTTATTCTCAAAGCCTTCGGGCAGGGCGCTGACGGTGTTATCGTATCAGGCTGTCATCCCAATGATTGCCATTACACTTCCGGTAATTTTCACGCCCGCAGAAGGTGGATCATTTTCAGAGGTTTGCTCGACTTTATGGGCATTGACGTAAACCGCATTAAATTCTCCTGGGTTTCAGCTGCCGAAGGCGCAAAATGGGCAGATGTGGTAAACTCAACTGTAGCCGATATTAGGGCTATGGGACCTTATAGCAACTATAAAGAAATAGCACAAATAACGGATAATAATCCTATCAATGAATGAATTAAGGCTCAAAGCCAGGGAATTGCTTGAATCAGGAAAGGCGGAGCTCATCATCGGTTATGAAGAGGGCTCATCACAAAAAGTGCATGCATCTTTCATTACAGCCGTTGAGGATACCGATAAACTGGTGTTTGATAGCCGGTGTGTCCAGAACCTGGCTGTGTACCTCACAAAACCAGAAATCAGGAAATACGAAAGTATTGCTGTTACAGCGCCAGTCCCTGTTTTAAGAAGCATTGTACAACTTACGGCTGAAAACCAGATCCGTAAAGATTTCCTTGTGGTACTTGGCATTTCGCCGGATGCTCAGCTTATCAGTTTTGAAACTCCCGAAGACATTGAACATTACCTGGAGCAGCATAAGCTTAAAACGGAACAGCGCGATCTTGAAATACTTCAGCGCATCAGCAGCATGGATAAAAACCAGCGGTGGGATTTCTGGGTGAAAACAATGGAACCCTGCTTTAAGTGCTATGCCTGCCGTGCTGCCTGCCCGTTGTGTTATTGCACTCAATGTACTGTTGATGGCAACCGTCCCCAGTGGATTCCGGTTCCGTCGCATCAGCTGGGCAACCTTGAATGGCATATTATGAGGGCCTTGCACATGTCGGGCCGGTGCACCGATTGTGAAGCATGTGCCAACGCTTGTCCGATAGGTATTCCGCTGAACCTCCTGACAAAGAAGATCAGGGAAGAACTCGTTGAAAATTTCGGGGAATTCCAGCCATCGGTAGGTTCAGGTAATATGATGTCGACTTTCAGACCGGACGACAAGGAAAATTTTATAAAATAACCGGCATGGATCAATATCTTATCAATAACGAAGGCCTGAAAAACCTTTTTGAAACTTTGAAAAGCAAGGGTAAGAAGATTACAGCTCCTGTGCTCAGGAATAATAAGCCGGCCTTTGCCCCTGTGAGTGATTATTCTGAAATTGCTTCCGGATTTGTTCAAACTGTCAATTCAGCCAAGGAAACTGTGTTTCCCAGGACCGAAAAGGTCTTCGGATACCAGAAGAAAGCCGATGGAATGTCAGTGCAGAATTTCAATCCTGATGATATTCCCGAAACCGTTCTGTGGGGCATCAGACCATGTGATGCTGCTGCCCTTGGTTCACTGGATGCTGTTTTTAACTGGGATTACAAGGACATAATTTTTAATACACGGCTTTCAAAAACAACAGTGATCAGTTTTTCCTGTGCCACTGCTGATGAAAACTGCTTCTGCACATCGGTGAACGGTGGACCGGGAAATACAGCGTACTGCGATATTCAGCTGACACAGCTCGGCGCAACTGAAGACTACCTGGCGGAAATTCTGACTGAAAAAGGAAAAGCCATTTATGACCTGTTACCGTCTGTTTTCAGTAAAACACAGGGCGTAAATAAGACCGAATACCTGGCAGATGTTCCGGTTAAATTCAGCCATACTGAATTGAGTGCAAAACTGGCTGACCTATTTGAAAGCAAACACTGGAAAGAACAGGCCATGCGATGCCTGGGTTGCGGAGCCTGTGCCTATGTCTGCCCAGTCTGTTCATGTTTCGACATACAGGATGAAGTCCACGGAAAGTGCGGCGAAAGGCTTCGCTGCTGGGATTCATGCGGTTTTTCACTTTTCACGTTGCATACTTCAGGACATAATCCGAGGGATCATCAGTCGCAACGCTGGAGACAACGAATGCTCCATAAGTTTTCATACATGCCCGAGCGGTTGTCGGTATACGGTTGCACGGGCTGCGGACGCTGTTCAAGGGCTTGTCCGGCCGATATCAATATTTTTGAAAATATTATTTCAATCGGGGAGGTAAAGCAATGAAATCAGACAATATCTACCTGCCGTATTTAATGCGTGTTGAAAAGATTACCCAGGAAGCTCCGGGAGTGAAGACTTTCAGGTTGAAATTTGTGGATTCCGCTGACGAGGACCAGTTCGCCTATTATACAGGCCAGTTCGGTGAGTACTCGGTTTTTGGGGTAGGAGAGTCTACCTTCTGTATCGCTTCTTCTCCTACGCGTAAAGGTTATATTGAATGCACTTTCAGGCAGGCCGGAAAGGTGACTACTGCCCTGGCTGATTGTGAAGAAGGATCTCTTATAGGCTTCAGGGGACCATATGGTAATGTTTTTCCGATTGAACAATGGAAAGGCAAAAACATAGTCTTTATAGCCGGGGGTATTGCCCTCCCTCCTATGAGATCAGTTATCTGGAATGTGCTTGACCTGAGAGAGGATTATAAAGACATCACCATATTATACGGCGCCAGAACTGTTGCAGACCTGGTTTACAAGGATGAGCTTCTGGGCTGGGGCAGCAGGAGCGATATCAAAATGGTTACAACGGTGGATCCGGGCGGAGACACACCCGAATGGAAGGGTGAAGTTGGTTTTGTGCCCGCTATACTTGAGAAAATTGCGCCGAAAGCCGAAAACACAGTGGCCGTGGTTTGTGGTCCTCCTATTATGATAAAGCTTACTTTTCCGGTGCTTGAAAAGCTTGGTTTTACGCCTGAAAGTATATATACTACTCTTGAAAACCGTATGAAATGCGGATTTGGTAAGTGCGGTCGGTGCAATATCGGAAGCACTTACGTTTGCAAGGATGGTCCTGTTTTTACCTATGAACAGCTGAAAAAGCTACCCGACGAGTATTAAAGCAACCTTGCATGATGACGAAAATCATCCCGATCAGGAATTAACAACATATTCAATTTTTTATATATTTGCGGCGACTTACGATGCCTAAAACTTTTCGTTTATGAGTAGTGAAACACTCGTTCTTTTCTTTGTGATTGGTGTAATCCTTGTCGGAGGAGCTATTCTGTTTGCTCACTTTGTGGCTCCTTCATCGGTTAATCCCGCCAAATCGGAACCCTATGAGTGCGGTATTCCGGTTCAGAGTCCTGCCTGGATACAGTTCAATGTCGGATATTACCTTTTTGCCATCATCTACCTGGTTTTTGATGTGGAAACCGTCTTCATTTTCCCATGGGGCGTTGTTATGCATGAAATCGGAATGAGGGCCTTCATTGAAATACTCATATTTTTCGTTATTCTCGGACTCGGCCTGCTCTATGCATGGCGTAAAGATGCTTTGAAATGGGTATAAAAATAAAATCAATGAAATATGAGGATTTCAAGGACAATGAATCCCTTGAACTCCTGAATAAGTCGGGCGGAAACGTAATTCTCAGCACCATTGACGACCTGGTGAACTGGGGAAGGTCAAATTCAGTGTGGCCGCTTACTTTTGCCACAAGCTGCTGTGGTATTGAAATGATGGCAACCGGTGCTCCGCGACATGACTTCGCACGGTTCGGCGTTGAAGTATACAGGGCGACCCCCAGGCAGGCCGACGTAATTGTTGTTGCCGGCACGGTGGTTCATAAAATGGCCCCTGTTCTCAAAAGGTTATACGATCAGATGGCCGATCCAAAGTATGTAATTGCCATGGGATCCTGTGCTATCAGCGGCGGTCCCTTCTATTATAATTCGTATTCCGTGTTGCGCGGAGTCGATCTTCTGATACCCGTTGATGTGTATGTTCCGGGATGCCCTCCCAGGCCTGAATCGCTCTTATACGGTATCATGCAGCTTCAGAGAAAGATTAAAACAGAAAAAAATTTTTCCGGGAAACGCGAACCGATAATCGTACCTCCCGATATCAATACAAAATAATTTAATGGATCAACTCTCATTAAAACAGCATTTAACTGCTTTACAAGCTGACCTGGCCTTCCCTGAGAACAAGCAGTATGCTGAAGCAGTGGTTCCCTGTGAACAGATGCATTCATTCTGTGAGAAACTGAAGTCAGATCCGGCTTTGCAGTTCGATTACCTCATCAGCCTTACTGCTGTCGACTGGAAAGACCATTTCATGGAAGTATGCCATCTGACATCCACCAGCCTGGAACATATGTTGGTTGTGAAAACGAAAATTGACAGGGAAAAGGCTGAAGCCGACACGGTTTCGGATATCTGGAAAACGGCAGAATTCCAGGAAAGAGAAGTATTTGATCTTTTCGGGATCCGGTTCAGAAATCATCCTGATCTTCGCAGGCTTTTCCTTGAAGATGATTACGGTTTCCCTCTCAGAAAGGACTTTTCCGACGAATCAAGAATGATAGTAAGGTAATGCAGGAAGAAATTGTAAAAAATATAATACTCGGTGAGGATGAGGACTACATTATTAATGTTGGCCCACAACATCCCTCTACACACGGTGTGCTTCGCTTTGAGGTTTCTCTTCAGGGAGAAATGATCAAAAAGCTGGTGCCGCATTGCGGCTATATTCACCGGGGTATCGAGAAAATGAGCGAACGGCTTACGTATCCGCAGATCATACACCTGACCGACAGGATGGACTACCTTTCCGCTCACATGAATAATCATGCCACCTGTCTTTGTGTTGAAAATGCACTCGAAGTGCAGGTTCCCGACCGGGTAACTGTAATCCGCGCCATGCTTGATGAGCTTACACGAATCGCTTCACACCAGCTGTGGTGGTGCGCAATGGGAATGGATATGGGTGCACTAACCACATTCTTCTATGGACTTCGCGACCGTGAGAAAATCCTTGATATTTTCGAGGAATCTTTCGGTACCAGGCTTATACAGAGTGTCAACACGCCGGGTGGACTGATGAACGACATTCATCCCGGTTTTCAGAAGAGGGTTAAAGAATTTATTTCCTATTTCAGGAAAAAGCTTCCGGAATACGACAACCTGCTCACGGGAAACGTAATTTTCAGGGAAAGAACCAACGGAATCGGTATTCTTTCTAAAGAAGATGCTATTCAGTACGGCGTTACAGGTCCAAGCGGCAGAGCTTCGGGCTGGTCCTGCGATATCAGGAAAACCGATCCTTACGGCATTTATCCGAAAGTGAAATTCAATGAAATACTCATGACAGGCTGTGATACGCTTACCCGTTACAAGGTGCGCGTGGCCGAGATGTATGAATCGATGAATATCCTTGAACAACTGGTTGATAACATTCCCGAAGGTGATTATACCGCTAAGATGAAAGCGGTGCTGAGGTTGCCGGCCGGTGAGTTTTACCAGAGAGTGGAGACAGCACGCGGTGAACTTGGAGTGTATATTGTCAGTGACGGTAATAAAACACCCTACCGGATCAGGTTCAGGACACCGAATTTTTCGAACCTGTTCGTCATCAGCAAGCTCGCACAGGGTTATAAAATAGCCGACCTGATCGCGATCAGCGGATCACTGGATTTGGTAATACCGGATATTGACCGATGAGATTGGATGCAAAAAGCACGTCATTGCGAGGAGCTTGCGACGAAGCAATCTGCCTGCACAGGCAGAACCAGGCCAAGACAGCAGGATGGCTTCAGTCCCTATCGTCCCTAAGGTCCCTGTCGTCACTGAAATGAATAATGAACAAGGAACATTGAAATACGATTTAAGAAGATTTACTAACAGCCTGATAGTCTAATAGCCTAATAGCCTAAAAATGAGCTTCAACATATACGATTTAACTGAATTCACACGGTCGATTGACTCCGGACTCAGATCTGCTCTTTCTCCCGGATGGGCCCAGTTTGCAGAGCTGGTGATTATAGGACTTGTATTCCTTATTTTCTACGCCCTTCTTGGACTCTTCCTGGTTTATGCTGAACGCAAGGTTTGTGCCTTCATTCAGAACCGACTCGGTCCTAACAGGGTTGGCCCGGTTGGCCTGTTTCAGACAGTCGCCGACCTGATCAAACTCCTCATGAAGGAACTTATTCCTATTAAAAATGCGGATCAGCTTCTTTTCAATATAGCACCTTTCATAGTTATTATAGCCTCGTTCATGGCAATTGCTGCCATTCCTTTTGCAAAAGGGCTGCATGCCATCGACTTCAATATCGGGGTCTTCTATGTGATAGCGGTTTCCTCGCTAGGCGTTGTTGGTATTCTGCTTGCAGGCTGGTCGAGCAACAGCAAGTATTCGCTTATCGGTGCCATGCGCAGCGGAGCCCAGGTGATCAGTTATGAATTATCGGTAGGACTTTCCCTGCTGACAATCGTAATTTTCGCCGGCACCATGCAGCTTTCAGGAATTGTGGAGAGCCAGGCAAACGGCTGGTGGATCTTCAAAGGCCATATTTCTGCAGTGACTGCGTTTATTGTGTTTCTTATCGCCAGCACCGCTGAAACCAACCGCGGTCCATTTGACCTTGCCGAAGCCGAATCAGAACTCACTGCCGGATTTCACACCGAATATTCGGGGATTAAGTTTGCTTTCTTTTTCCTTGCCGAGTTTATGAATATGTTCATTGTGGCTTCCATTGCAGTTACTGTTTTCCTGGGTGGCTGGATGCCCCTGCACTTCGGAACAGGAAACACATTCAATCATATAATGGATTTCATACCGCCTGTGGTTTGGTTCTTCGGTAAGACATTCTTCGTGATCTATGTGATGATGTGGTTTAAATGGACTTTTCCCCGTTTGCGTATCGACCAGCTCCTGACGCTTGAATGGAAATACCTTCTGCCCATTAATCTCGTCAACATTGTAGTTGTTGCATTTTTAACCCTTATGGGATGGCATTTTTAAATCATGAAAGCAGTATTTAACTATATAAAAGACATTTTTTCGGGCCTTAAGACCTTATGGACCGGAATGCGGATTACCGGGAGATATTTTGTATCACCGGGAGAAATTGTCACCGAAAAATACCCCGAGAACAGGGACACCCTGAAAATGTTCGACCGGTATAAGGGTGAGATTATTATGCCACACGATGAAAACAACCAGCATCGCTGCACCGGCTGCGGGATTTGCCAGATGAACTGTCCTAACGGTACCATTGAAGTGGTTTCCCGCAAGGAAATGAATGCCGAAGGCAAAGAAGTCAGGGTAATCGACAAACATATATACCACCTTGGAATGTGTACCTTCTGCGGACTTTGCGTTAAAACATGCCCTTCCGATGCACTGGCTTTCGGACAGGACTTTGAAAATGCCGTCTTCAACAGCAGTAAGCTTACTAAAATTTTAAATAAACCGGGATCATCCCTTAAAAAAGAAGTCAAGTAATGGGAGCCAATGTTTTCATGTTTTATCTCTTTTCAGCAACCTTCCTGGTTTTTGCTTTGCTGACAGTAACCAGCCGCAGGATTCTCAGGGCTGCAATTTTCCTGCTCTTTGCGCTGGTTGCCACATCCGGACTTTATTTTCTTTTACAGTACCAGTTCCTGGCCGGTATTCAGCTGGCACTGTATGCAGGCGGCATTGTGGTGCTGATCATTTTTTCGATTTTGCTGACGCACCATATCAGCCATAAATTTGATCGGCCTGCCCTGATGAAGATGTTTGCGGCTCTTTTTACAGCTGTTATCGGCGCCGGAATAACAATAATACTGATCTTAAAGCATCCGTTCCCGGCTTTATCTGCCCAGCCTATTGATGTCAATATGAATACAATCGGGTTGCAGTTGATGGGAACCGCAAAAAACGGCTATGCCCTTCCGTTCGAAGTCATCAGCATCCTGTTGCTCGCTGCCATGATTGGTGCTATTGTGATTGCAAAGAAGAAGAATTAAGAATAATGGATACTGGATACTGGATACTGGATGCTGGATGCTGGATGCTGGATGCCGCTGGTCCCATACGTCCCATAGGTCGCATAGGTCCCACACGAACACTGAACAAGGAACACTGATTTAAGATTTAAGAAGTTTACCTAACAGACTAAAGACTAAAAGACTAAACATGATACAAGGCATTCCCATAACACACTTCCTTATAGTAAGCACGATTGTGTTTTTTATCGGTGTTTACGGGTTTCTCACACGAAGGAATCTCATCACCATGCTGATGTCGATTGAGCTTATTCTCAATTCGGTGAATATCAATTTTGTTGTTTTTAACCGGTACCTGTATCCCGATCAGCTCCAGGGGCACTTTTTCGCCATTTTCATTGTGGCCATCGCCGCTGCCGAGGCATCAGTTGCCATAGCTCTTATAATTAATATTTACAGGCGGTTCACATCCATTGAATCGGATAATGTAAATGAAATGAAATATTGATCATTTGAATCAGTCACGATATGAATTTTTCCTATACCATTTGGATCCCGCTCATTCCCCTGGCTATGTTCCTTGCAACAGGACTGGCAGGGAGCCGTTTTAAGCCGCTTGTCTCGGGAATAGCAGGTACAACAGGATTGTTTGTTTCTTTTTTGCTTTCCATCATCACAGCATGGAAATATTTTTTTAGTGCCGGACTTTCCGAAGGATACTATCATACTATTATTGCCGCCAAAACAACCTGGCTTACGTTCACCGACTTCCTGCATATCGACATGGGAGTCATGCTCGATCCCATTTCGGTGATGATGCTTGTAGTAATTACAACCGTTTCCTTGATGGTTCATATTTACAGCCTGGGTTACATGAAAGGAGAGAAGGGATTCGAAAGATTTTACGCCTTTCTTTCTTTATTCACATTCTCGATGCTCGGTCTTGTTATTGCCACCAACATTTTCCAGATGTACATTTTCTGGGAACTCGTGGGCGTTTCATCCTACCTGCTTATCGGCTTCTATTATGAAAGGCCATCCGCAGTAGCTGCTTCAAAGAAGGCATTTATTGTAACGCGTTTTGCCGACCTCGGATTTCTTATCGGTATCCTGCTATTATCCTTCTATACAAAGACATTTGATTTTATCGAGTTAACTGATCCGCAAAGTCCGGTTTTTGCCAACCTGGCAGGAGCCAGTTTCCTCGGATTGTCGGTTATAACCTGGGCCATGTTGCTCATATTCATGGGAGGCGCCGGTAAATCCGCCATGTTCCCGTTGCATATATGGCTGCCCGATGCCATGGAAGGTCCGACACCTGTGTCTGCCCTCATTCACGCTGCCACCATGGTTGTTGCAGGTGTTTTCCTGGTTGCCCGCATGTTTCCGGTTTATTTTCATTACACACCCGACAGTCTCACTGTCATAGCGTGGGTCGGGGGTTTTACCTCTCTGTTCGCTGCGGTGATAGCATGTACCCAATTTGATATAAAACGGGTACTGGCTTATTCCACATTATCACAAATCGGTTATATGATGCTGGCGCTCGGTGTATCCGGCTATGAAGGTGAACACGGTCTGGGTTTCATGGCTTCCATGTTCCATCTTTTCACGCACGCCATGTTTAAAGCCCTGCTTTTCCTTGGCGCCGGTTCGGTTATTCATGCCGTTCACAGCAATGTGATGAAAGACATGGGCGGACTGAGAAAATACATGCCAGTAACCCATATTACCTTTTTAATTGCTTGCCTTGCCATTGCCGGTGTACCGCCATTATCAGGGTTTTTCAGCAAGGATGAGATTCTTGTGGCCGCGTGGGAACACAACCGTTTTCTTTTTGGCATTGAATACCTGGTGGCCGGACTGACAGCCTTCTACATGTTCCGAATCTATTTCGGGATATTCTGGAATAAAGATCCTCACTATCATCATACACCCCATGAGTCACCGCTTGTGATGACCATTCCGTTGATGTTCCTTGCCGCAGGTTCAATCCTGACAGGGTTAATTCCTTTCGGGAATTTCGTTTCAGCCGATCATGTTCCTTTTACCTCCCATATCAATTACAGTATTGCTATTCCCTCAGTGTTGGTTGGGGTTGTGGGCATACTGATCGCATGGGTATTCTACAAAAAGGAAAATACAATTCCTGAGAAAATTTCTGAAGGCCTGGGTGCCTTTTACAGGACTGTTTACAACAAGTTTTATATCGACGAGATATACCTGTTTGTTACCAAGAAAATCCTTTTCAACTTCGTTTCACGGCCGGTTGCATGGTTTGACAGGCATATCGTGGACGGTGCCATGAACGGAATTGCATGGGTTGTATCGACTTCATCTGAAAAAATCAAGGGAATGCAGTCGGGTCAGCTTCAGACCTATGCCCTGGGCTTTGTATCGGGCGCTATCATTTTAATTCTGATTGTATTGTATAATTTATCATAAAAGATATCCTGGTTTATGAGCTTTTTATGGTGTTTCATACTGATTCCTGTCCTCACTATCACAGGCATCCTGTTTACCAAGGACGGTAAATCAGCCCGGGTGGTTTCAGCAGCCGGAATGTTTGTACAGCTTGTGTGTGCTTTCGCGCTGCTTGCCATGTATTATGCGCAACGAAACGGCGGAAATACAGCAGAGATTATTTTCCTTACCGACCATATGTGGTTTCCCTCGCTGAATATTCATTTCACCACAGGCGTCGATGGCATTGCGGTTTCAATGATCATGCTTACCTCGGTGGTTGTATTTGCAGGAATCTTTGCCTCATGGGAAATGCAGGACCTGGCCAGGGAATTCTTCATTTCGCTGATTACTCTGGCAACCGGTGTTTTCGGATTCTTTATTTCGGTTGACCTCTTTACCATGTTCCTGTTCTATGAGGTAGCCGTTATACCGATGTACCTGCTGATTGGTATCTGGGGAAGTGGTCCGAAGGAATATTCAGCCATGAAACTTACCCTTATGCTTATGGGCGGTTCCGCTTTGCTGATGGTGGGACTGTTTGGAATCTATTACAATTCAACGCTTCCGAACGGAATGCACACATTCAATATTATTGAAATTGCCGGCCTGCAGCTGCCCGTCGCTGTACAGAAGTATTTCTTCCCGTTTACATTTGTGGGTTTCGGAGTGCTGGGTGCCTTATTCCCCCTACACACATGGTCGCCTGACGGTCATGCATCAGCTCCCACAGCAGTTTCAATGCTTCATGCCGGGGTGCTGATGAAACTCGGAGGATATGGTTGCTTCAGGGTTGCCATGTATCTTATGCCCGCCGCAGCCAATCAAATGGCCTGGATATTCATCATCCTCACCACAGTAAGCGTGGTTTACGGTGCCTTTGGAGCTATCTGGCAGAAAGACCTTAAATACATCAATGCGTATTCTTCAGTGAGCCATTGCGGAATGGTAATCTTTGCACTGCTGATGATGAACAAGACATCCATGAACGGAGCAGTTATCCAGATGATATCCCATGGTTTGATGACGGCCCTTTTCTTTGCCCTGATCGGCATGATCTACGGTCGCACTCACACCCGGAATATCAATGAAATGGGTGGTTTGATGAAGGTGATACCTTTTATATCGGTTGCCTATGTGATCGCCGGATTGGCATCACTCGGTTTGCCGGGCCTTTCAGGCTTTGTTGCCGAAATGACAATATTTACGGGAGCTTTCCAGCACACCGATGTATTCCACAGGGTAGCCACCATACTGGCCACCAGTTCAATTGTGATCACAGCGGTATACATTCTCAGGGTTGTGGGCATATTGCTGCTGGGGCCGATTAAAGACGATCATTTTGTTCATCTTGGCGATGCCCGCTGGTACGAAAGGCTGAGTGCCGGAACTCTTATTGTGGCTATTGCCGCTATAGGAATTGCGCCCTTATGGCTGTCGAACCTGATCAACAGCGGCCTGGCACCTTATGTAGCCCGGCTGACAGGAGCAATTGCAGGGATTAATTATTAACGGAGGTAAGGAAAATGAATTTTGCCGATTTATTCATGATGCGTCAGGAACTTTTGCTGATCCTGCTCACATTGTTTGTGGTAGTAGCCGACCTTGCCACAGTAAATGAAAGAAAACACAGGGTCATTAATATGACTCTTGTATTATTCGGGTTGTTCACTATTGCCGGTTTCCTTCCTACCACATCCGGAAACCTGTTCGGGGGTATGTATAATTCAACTCCACTGACAACCGGGATGAAGAATGTACTCAATATCGCCATGCTTATTGTCATGCTGCAATCCGTTACCTGGCTCGTTAAACCTGAAAATATTACTAAAGCAACCGAATATTTCATCCTGTTGTTCTCCACACTGATCGGGATGGATTATATGATCTCATCCGGTGATTTCCTGATGTTCTATATCGGTCTTGAACTGGCCACTATTCCGGCCACTGTTCTTGCCGCCTATGATAAAACAAGCAACAAAAGCGCCGAAGCAGGTATTAAATTCATTTTCTCGTCGGCACTATCATCGGGATTTCTGCTCCTTGGCTTATCATTCATATACGGAACCACAGGATCGATTTATTTCGAAGATATAGTTCAGTCATTCGGAAACAGCACATTGCAGTTACTCGGGTTTATTTTCTTCCTTTCAGGCATGGGATTCAAAATTTCACTGGTTCCTTTTCATTTCTGGGCCGCCGATGTGTATGAAGGTTCTCCTGTGAATATAACTGCCTTCCTTTCTGTAATTTCAAAAGGTGCTGCGGTATTTATTCTCACTATTCTGCTTTATAAGGTCTTTCATGCCTTACAGGCCACATGGGAAACATTGTTGTATGTGCTGGCCGTTGCTACAATGACCATTGCGAACCTTTTTGCCATAAGGCAGGATAACCTGAAACGATTCATGGCCTTTTCATCCATTGCACAGGCCGGTTTCATCCTGCTCGGAATCATGGGTGCCAGCCAGACGGGTATGACAACAGTTGTTTATTTTGTTCTGATTTATGTTTTCACCAACCTGGCCGCATTCGGGGTGATTTCTTCCATATCGCATCACACCGGTAATGAGACCATCACTTCATATAACGGCCTTTACCGCACCAACCCGATGCTCAGCCTCACCATGATGATGGCGCTTTTTTCACTGGCCGGAATTCCTCCTGTAGCCGGCTTCTTTGGCAAGTTCTTTCTTTTCACAGCGGTGGCAAGCCAGGGGTATTATATTCTCATCCTTATTGCGGTTCTGAACGCAACAGTTTCATTGTATTATTACCTGCGGGTTATCAAGGCGATGTTTATTGATAAGAACGACACGCCTATTGCCTGGTTCAGGAGTGATAATTACACCCGCATCAGCCTAATCTTCTGCGTTACCGGCGTATTCGTCATCGGTTTTCTGGGGTTTGTTTATGAATACCTGTATAGCCTGGCGGGAAGTTTGTAGTCCGTTGGCTGTTAGTTATTAAGTAAAAAGGTATTAAGGCGTAAGAGATTTTTCTTAAATCGTAAATCGGTGTTCGATGTTCGGTGTTTTTGTTTGATATTTGACGTTTCAGGCAAATAGTTAAAAACCTGTTAATGTTAAAACTGATGATGCTTTCATTTGTTTCCCTCAACAAAACATAACAAATGAAAACAACAACAATCGTACTGATTTTCGCCCTTTCAATCCTGTCTTTTTCTTTCAAAAAGGCCGCAGATTCTACATGGACACTTGATAAAAGCCATGCAAAACTTGGTTTTACGGTAACTCACCTGATGGTATCGGATGTTGAAGGTTTCTTCAAAAAATTCGATGCAAAAATTACCTCTGCCGGTGACGATTTTTCGAACGCCACCGTGGAAATGACCGCCGATGCCACAAGCATTGATACCGGGAATGAAATGCGTGACAACGACCTTAAAAGTGATAAATACTTTGACGTTGCCAAATTCCCTACTGTCACTTTCAAAAGTACTGCATTCAAAAAAGTTGATGCCACCCATTATAAAGTTACTGGCAATCTGACAATCAAGGGTGTAACAAAACCGGTTGAACTCGATGTGCTTGCCCGTACCGGTGTGCATCCGATGAATAAGAAGAATATTGCCGGTTTCAGAATCTCAGGAAAAATAAACCGGAAGGATTTCGGAGTTGGAAATGACGCGCCTGAAGCCATTGTAAGCAATGAAATCCAGCTTACAGCCAACGCTGAGTTTTCAAAGGATTAACCGATTTTTGTGAGGAAAAAAGCGGTTATGAACCCCACAACTGTGATCAAACCGGCAAAGTTGTGGGTGTTCTCGTATGCCTCTGGTATCATGGTATCCACTATCATGGCAAGAATGGCACCCGCAGCCAGGGCGGTCGAGAATGCAATAACATCCGGTGAGAACCCACTGAACAGTGTAAATCCGGCCAGGGAAGCTAAACCTGAAATCAATGCAATACTTCCCCATACACCGAAGATGTAAAGTGCCGAACGGCCTGCCTTTTTCATTCCTGCAGCACTCGACAATCCTTCTGGCAGATTCGACATAAAAATAGCTATTACCGCAACGGTACTGACATTGCCACCTTTCAGCATGGTGAGTCCGATAACAATGGATTCGGGAATGCCATCAATGAGCGCACCTACGGCCAGGGCGAGCCCTTTGTCGTCTTCCCCGTCGGCTTTAGGTTGCTGATGACCCGAGCGTTTCCTGTGTTTCGCGCCTTTTAGCGAAAGCAGGTAGTTTATGCCGGTATAAATCAAGGCCCCTGAAATGAAGCCGATGGCGGAAGAATCAATTCCTCCTCTCTTGAAAGCTTCATCCATCAGGTCGAACGAGAGCGCGGAAATTAATACTCCGCTTCCGAAAGCCATTACCGATGCGATGACCCTGTAATGAATTTTAAAGTAAAAACCGGTAAAAGCGCCGATCATCAGGGCACTTCCTGCCACCAGTCCCCATAATCCTGCCTGCAGATACAACGGCATGTTAAATGTTTATTGTTTGATGTTTGAGGCTTGACGTTCTGTCAGATAAAGGTAGTTCAAAAACCAAAAACAAACTGGCTTGTTTTTTATTTGTAATTTTGAAACAAAAAACCTAAAACTAAAAACCTCAAACTAAAACTAAAAACCTCAAACCTCAAATCTCAAACCTCAAACCTCAAACCTTAAACCCAAAACCTCAAACATCAAACCTTAAATGGAGTTCATCGATTATTACAAAGTACTGGGGGTTGCCAAAAATGCTTCAGAAAAGGATATAAAGGCCGCTTACAGGAAGCTTGCCCGCAAATATCATCCTGACCTGAATCCAAACGATAAAGATGCCAAGAGAAAGTTCCAGGAAATCAATGAGGCCAACGAGGTACTCAGTGATCCTGAGAAGAGGAAGAAATATGACCAGTACGGAAAGGACTGGCAGCATGCAGAGGAATTTGAGAAAGCACGAAACCGGCAGCAACAGCAGTACCAGAGACAGGGAACATACAGTGGAAATGCGGATTCCGGTTCGTTTGAAACCGAATTCGGAGAGGGAGGTTTTTCCGACTTTTTCGAATATATGTTCGGCGGAAGAGGCCGTTCAGGACGGCAAAGAAGAAGCGCGGGTTTCAGGGGAGAGGATTACACTGCAGAATTGCATCTTGACCTGATTGACGCGTATTCTACTCACAAAAGAACGCTGACAGTCAATGGCAGGAACATAAGGATCACAATCCCGGCGGGTATTGAAAATGAACAGACTATTAAAATACCGGGACATGGCGGACCCGGTGTTAACGGTGGCCCCAACGGGGATTTATATATAACGTTTCATATAGCCAATCATCCATCCTTCCGAAGATCGGGGAACGACCTCTATGCCACTGTTGAAATTGATCTCTACACCGCGGTCCTGGGTGGCGAGATTACAATTGATACTCTAACCGGCAAAGTGAAATTAATGGTAAAGCCTGAAACGCAGAACGGCACAAAAATAAAGCTTAAAGGAAAAGGATTCCCCGTTTATAAACATGAGGGTGAATTCGGCGATCTCTATGTTACCTATAAGGTCAAACTACCGACCAACTTAAGTGAAAAGCAGAAAAAACTGTTCGCCGAATTGGCAAAGTCGTAAAAACTGAAGTATGGAAACAACTTACCTGATCGCCATTTCTGAACTTTGCTCAAGTCATAATATTGAGCTGTCGTTTATTGATCTTTTGCAGGAATACGGACTGGTTGAATTCACCTGGGAGGAGAACAACCGCTTTATCCAGGCAGAGCAGCTTGAAACAATTGAGAAATACATACACCTGCATTACGACCTGGATATTAATATGGAAGGAATTGAAACGATTGATCACCTTCTCAATCGGATAACGGCGCTTCAACATGAAATCACATCGCTGAAAAACAGGCTGCGACTATATGAAGGAGAGGTGGAATAGATATAAAAAGAGGCTACCCGAAAAAGTTAAAATGTCGCCATAGCTTTCACTATTTTCGATTCTAACTTTATCAGACAGCCTCAAACAATCTGCATTCACTGTTTTCCTTTCGTCAGCATTACCTGATTCAAGTTTTGAGGATACTTTCTCAGATTTCCCTTTGGAAAACACTCCTTTCAGTGTATATCAGATTACCTTTTTAAGATCAATGAATATGCCATATTCAAATAGCCTGATAATCAGTAAAACAAAATTTAGTCATGGGAATTCTTTTTCACAGAAGTGGAAAAGATTACTCAGCACCAAAATCAAACGCACATTGTTATTTATTTAAACCGTATTCTGAAATGAAAAAACAAATAAAAAGTAAACAGTCAGAAGATCCTAACAGGCCTGATTACAAAGGAAAGAAAAAACACGAAGATGAAGCGGACCTTGAAGGTTATCCTGAATATCCCGCGGATGAAGATATTTATAAAAAGTACAGGCATGAAAGTGAAATAAATCCTGAAGAGCCTGCCAGACCAAAGATCTTCAATACACAGGATGATACCGGAGAAGCTGATAATGCTGAGCTGTCAGGCAAAGACCTGGATATTCCGGGCGCTGAGCTTGATGATGAACAGGAAGAAGTAGGGGCTGAAGATGAAGAAAACAATTATTACAGCCTCGGCGGTGAAAATCACGAAGATCTTGAAGAGAATGAGGATGAACAGTAGTCAGAAAATGGCTTCCAGTTTTACATGAACATCTTTATTGAGGAGTGCTATGCTTACACCCTGCGAGGTCCGGTTAAACTGGATGTCGAGTTTCATGTCGAGAAAGGATAGCCGCCTGATCTGCAGGGTATCAATGAAGTCTGGCAACGACGGCTTATTGAAACGAATTACTTTTTCATATTGATTGATTTCAATTCCAAGCATTGCCTGGATGATCATGAAAACCGACCCCACTGACCATGACTGGGGCGAGCAGGCAACCGGGTATGCCGTGGGGGCTTCACCCTTCCTTCGGGGGAAACCGCAAAACAGCTCTGGCATGCGTTGTCCTTCGATAAAAAGACTGGCGTCAAAAAGTCCTGCGGCTATCTTGTTCACCACATCCTTAAGGCCGTATTTTGAAAATCCATAAGCAATAAGCGCATTGTCATGCGGCCAGATGGACCCGTTATGATACGACATGGGATTATAGCGGATTTCGTTTGCGCTCAACGTGCGGATTCCCCATCCTGAGAACATATGTTTCGAAAGAAAGTGTGCACCAATACTCCTGGCCTGTTCACTTGTAGCAATCCCTGAGAAAAGACAATGCCCGGCATTGGAGGCTATGACATTGCATGGTCTTTTCTCAGCAGCCAGCGCAAGGTAGAAGATCTTATTTTCTTCCGACCAAAATTTTGCCTGGAAATTCCGGTATAATTCTTCAGCCTTGTTCTTAAGAGTCAGAGCTTTCTCAGGCATATTTAATAGCCCTGCCATGTATGAAGTATGGTTAAGGGCATCATAAACATAGCCCTGTACTTCGCAAAGTGCTATTGGTAAAGCTGCGAGCTCACCATTTGAAAAGAAGACTGAATCATGCGAGTCCTTCCATCCCTGGTTGTAGAGTCCGGATTGCTCTTTTCGTGCATATTCCACAAAACCATCTCCATCGATATCTCCATATTTGAAAATCCAGTCGATAGCCAGTTCAATATTGGTCCAGATACTCCTGATGAAATCGAGGTCACCTGTTCGCAGCAGGTAGTGTCCTGCCAGGACGATAAAAAGAGGCGTGGAATCAATCGACCCGTAATATTTTTTAAAAGGGATTTCGTTCAGGTTAGCCATTTCACCATTCCGAGCTTCATGCAAAATTTTACCCGGCTCTGCATCCCTGAAACTGTCATGTTCCCTTGCCTGGTTCAGGGCGAGGTACGAAAGCACACCACGGGCAATTTCGGGACTGATCCATAAACATTCAAATGCTGTTATAATGGCGTCCCGTCCAAACGGCGCACTGAACCAGGGGATTCCGGCATAAGGATAAGGACCTGAACTGGTATCGGTAATCATAGTGATCAGGTCTATTTTTGAACGTTCGATCCAATGATTGAATTGCTCGTTTGATGTGAAGATGTCACAGGTGAGATTATTTATGAAATCGAGACGCCTCACAAACTTTTTAATGACAATAGGGTAACTGAATATCTCTTTGTCCGTGTCGCCTTCAATGTTAAACCGGATAGTCATGGACCAGTTAAAACGCTGGCCGGGTGCAAGTCTTAAATTGTAAATCACTTTCTTCCCTTCAATCTGGTCAGGATTGGGACTGAATAAAATCTCCGATTTACGCGTTTTATTATCCAATCCGGCATACCCCAGTATGATTTGCTTATCTGAAATTTCTGCATCCAGCAGGTTGCCTTTATGGGATCTTTCAGTGCCTCTTACTTCAAAAATATCGCTGAAGTCGTTATCGAATTCCAGTGAAACAGAGGTTTCCACGATTTCGAGACCATAATTGACAAATAAAAGTTGTTCATAAAAGGCATTTTCCCAGAGCACTTTTTTTCGCATTATGTGAATGGTATCCTTCTCAAGCCTGAGTTTGTTGTTCTCCATAATATCAGGATTGGTAAGATCTACTGAAAACTGCTCGTTGTCTTCCCGGATGTCTGAACTCAGGAATAGGGGTTTCTGGTTTTCTATCTTTAACTGCAGGTTGGATAAAAACCGGGTTCCCTGGTAATAAATACCCTGAACGCTTTTGCCCCAGGGCATAATATCTCCGTATTTATTAAAGATGCCGAACGACTCATTGTGTTTCAGGACATACGTTTTTTCTTCAGTTAACGATGACGTGGCAATTACATAGAACTGATCATCCGGCTTTTTATGTTCCATGATCCATGTCAGTTTGTTTGTTCAACTATCTTTTTTCGTAATGAATTCCCGGTGAGTTTTTCATAAATGGCTATGTAATCCCTTACCATCCTTTCGGCTGAAAACCGTTCGATGAATTTTTTATAACAACCGGACCGGTCGATTGAGGATATTTTTTTAACGGCTTTTACAGCTTCCTCCATATCATTAACAATAAACCCTGTTATGCCCTCATCAATTACTTCAGGAACGCTACCGCAGTTGAATGCAATAACAGGTGTACCGCATGCCATCGATTCAATCATTGCCAGACCAAAGGGCTCGGGCCAGTCAATCAGGTACAGTGATGCCAGCGAATTTCCCAGGATAACATCTTTTTCCGCGTCATCGATTTCACCCAGGAATTCTACAAGTGGATCATCCAATTTTCTTCTTATTTCATTCTCAAAATATTCCTCATCGGCTTTATCCACTTTGGCCGCTATTTTAACCGGGATACCCGTCCTCCTGGCAAGGTCAATCACCCGGTCAACTCTTTTCTCGGGTGAGATCCTCCCGACAAAAGCCAGGTAGGGTTGCGGGATTTCATTAAAATGATACAGGTCAGAAGGCAGTCCGTGATAAACAGTTCCTGCCCAGTTTGAGAATAGAAGGGGCTTTCGTTGATCATTAGAAATGGAAACAACCGGAATATTTTTGAATTCTTTATAAATACCCTGGAGCTCAGGTATATCAAGCCTGCCGTGCAAGGTGGTCAGGTACTTGTGCTGGGTTCGCTTCATTACCGGGTAATACAGGTAGTCTATATGAGAATGGATGATGTCAAATTCGTGGGCCATTTTTTCCACCATTTCGATCTCCGTAAAGTGATTTCCAAGTCCGTCAACTGTATCGGGATTGGTTCTTGACGCTTTTTTAATAACCGGGATCAACCGGGCAGAAGTCTTTGAATCAGCCGATGCGAAAAGAGTCACCTGATGTCCGTCTGCTACCAATTGTTCAGTAAGATAATGAACCACTCTTTCGGTTCCGCCGTATTGTGCCGGTGGCACACTTTCATACAGCGGTGAGACCTGCGCGATTTTCATATAACGGTATTTTAACAGACAACAATTTTTGACCCCTGTTAGTTTAACAGGTTAAAAAGATAGCCCGCTATTATTGACCCGGTAAGCCCGAAGGTCAGGAACAGAAAGAACACTTTTGGTTTCACAATTCCCCACACGGCAGCCATTGCCGGTAAAGTGGTTACGGGTCCGGCAATTAAAAAGGCAAGTGCGGCCCCCTGGTTCATGCCCAGGGTCAATAACCCGCTGACAATCGGAAGTGCGGATGCATTGCTTGTATAAAACGGAATTCCTACAAATGTTGCGATCAATACGGAAATCGGACTGTCTGTGGCCATGTAACGGGTTATCAGGTCTTCAGGTAAATAAAATTTTATTAAAGCGTTCAGGAAGAATGCCAGGAGCATGAATTTTGATACCATGATAAAAGCCTTCATGCATTCATTCAATATTTTTATAAAGGTCGGCGTCACAGCTTCACTGCAGCCGCAAGGTTGTTCGGTCTTTGCTGCCATCTTTAAACCTGAAGTATGAATGAAATTATACTGTTTTACAGCCACAAGCACTGGTTTTAAAGCTGTTTGTGAGGACAGCTTTTGCTGACGAAGAATGCCTGTTCGTAAGAAACCTCTATTCCAGAGAAAATGAGTAATAAGTCCACCCGACAGGCTTATAAAAAAAGTTGAAGCCAGGCGCCAAACCGACAATTTCCAGCCAATTGTTGCCACACTCAGGAAAAAAATCTCCGGATCCATCGATGGTGAGGCAATCCAGAAAGACATCACCGGTGCAAGCGGTACGCCTCCGATAAGAAGGGATGCAATAACCGGTATCACGCCGCAGGAACAGAAAGGACTGAAGGCGCCGATTATTGTCGCCAGAAGAATGGCGACCAACGGTTTCTTACTTAGCGCACGGGTAATATACGCGGATGCGCCGGACAAATTTACAAAAGCGGCCAGTGGTACCGAAATCAGAAGGTAAGGCCAGATGTGAAGAAATGATTTTACTATAAAATCTGTAATCTGATAAATGTGTTCCATGATGTTTTTTTCTCATGGACGCAAAAGCGTTTAAACGGACTCAGATTTTCAGAAAAAATTAGTTGTGATTACAACAGCAGCAGGCATTCGGACTGATATTCAGAACAGTTCCGTATTTGTCAAATTGATAATGGCAGCATTGCATGAGCATATCCCGGAGCATTTTCCTTGAACGCTGAACCCTTGTTTTCACAGAAGAGTAGGGGATTCCCGCCTGCCGTGCATACTCAGCCTGGCTCATCCCCCCGATTTCTGTCTTGCACAGGGCATCGCAATAATGCCCGGGAAGCTCATCCAGCATGCCGATCATGTCATTCACCGCCGTTTCCATAATCCTGAAATCGGGTTCATTTTCCATTTGTTCATCTTCTTCATTATCGGAAACGGCAGACGCTTGTTTGTTTTTCCTGAAATGATCCGCAATCAGGTTGCGTGCAATCTGGTAAATCCATGATGTAAGTTTTTCATTATCCCTCAGGGTATCCACTTTTTCATGGATTCTTATAAAAACTTCCTGCAGGATATCCTCCGTCACATCCTTATCGTGAACCTTGCTGGAAATAAACGATCTGAGCCTGTCTGCGAATGTTGACCAGATTTGTCCCGTGCGTGTCAGATTCATGCCGTTTTCCAATATTTTCTTTTGAAGTTCAGTGCAACATTCACAAGCAAAACAAGGACCGGAACTTCAACAAGTGGTCCGATAACAGTTGCAAATGCAGCCTGTGAATTGATACCGAAAACGGCTATGGCAACGGCAATAGCCAGTTCAAAATCGTTGCTTCCGGCTGTGAACGACATGGTGGCCGATTTTTCGTAATCAATACCCATACGCCGGGAAATAAAGAAAGTGCTGAAAAACATAAGCGCAAAATAAATCGTGTAGGGTATTGCCACCCTGATCACATCAACCGGCAGCTGAATGATTTTTTCTCCCTTGAGCGAAAACATAACAAAGATTGTAAACAGCAAAGCAATTGGAGTCAACCATGAAGCGGCCGGGATGAAACGACTGTAATACCATTTGTCTCCTTTCAGCCTCCGTAGTACCAGGTTGGTTATTAACCCGGCCAGAAAAGGAACGCCAAGATAAATCAATACGGTTCCGGCGATCTCTGATATGGAAACTTCAACCAGGGAACCTTTTAAACCAAAAATAGGTGGAAGAACGGTAATGAAAACATAGGCATATACTGAATACAGGAACACCTGGAAAAGTGCATTGAAGGCCACCAGGCCGGCGGCAAGCTCGGAATCACCTTTGGCCAGATCGTTCCATACCAGCACCATGGCTATACACCTTGCAAGTCCAACCAGGATTACCCCTGTCATAAGTCCCGGTTGGTTATGCAGGAAAACAATGGCAAGCACGAACATGATAAATGGCCCTGTGATCCAGTTTTGGACCAGAGATAAACCAAGCAGTCTCAGGTTTTTAAAAACAAGCGGCAGCTTTTCATATTTAACCTTGGCCAGCGGCGGGTACATCATCAGGATCAGTCCGATTGCTATTGGAATATTGGTAGTGCCGCTGCTTAAGGAATTCCATAAATCAGGAATGCCGGGAATGAAATACCCCGCCAGCACCCCGGCAAACATGACTATAAAAATCCAGAGTGTCAGATAACGGTCAAAAGAAGATAGTTTTTTTGTTGCTGGTTCCATAGCCAATTTATTTATGGGCAATGACGGTTATACTGAAAATTCCGGTTTTGCCTGATTTGAATTCCTGCAGTCCTTTTTCATCAAAATAAGAAGATAATATCTCATCGGGGATATCAATTCTTTTTACTTTTTTAACCTCGGTTTTTTCAAAACCTGCTTTCTGTATGATTTCAAGGTACCGGTCCTTTTGCATGGCCCCTGCCACACATCCTGCGTACATGGCCGCATCATTTTTAAGAGATTCCGGTAACTCACCGGATAACACTACGTCGGATACACAAAAATGACCGTTCCTTTTCAGCACCCTGTAAATCTCCGAAAATGCTTTTGTTTTATCCGGAACCAGGTTGAGTACGCAATTGCTGATGACCACATCATAGGTATTATCGGGTAAAGGCATGGATTCAATATCGCCTTTTACAAACTCCACGTTGGAATAGTTAAGCTTTGAGGCATTGATGCGCGCTTTTTCAAGCATGGCATCGGTGAAATCAAGTCCTGTAACTTTCCCGTTTTCTCCAACAAGTGCCCAGGCGACAAAGCAATCGTTCCCGGCGCCGGAACCAAGATCAAGAACAGAATCACCGGGATTGATCCCGGCATGCTCTGTTGGCAGCCCGCATCCCAGTCCCAGGTCGGCATCAGGATTATATCCTTCAAGTGTGCTGTAATCGTCACTAAATATGGAATAGGCTGAATCACTGCAGCCACAGGTGCTGCCGCAGCAACTCGACTGATTCAGCAGTTTATCCTGTCCTGCTATTTCACTATATTTTTTCTGTATGAAGAGTTTTAAATCTTCCGCCTTCATAACAAGGGTTTTAATTGTTCCTTATAAAAATCAAAAAATGTATTCTTAATGGCATCCCTGATCCGGATGAATTCCCTTCGGATATGCTCCCGATCACCGGTTGCTTTTGAGGGGTCCTCAAAGCCAAGGTGCAAACGGTGTTTTACCTTTCCCAAAAAAACGGGGCAGGTTTCGTTGGCATGATCACAAACAGTAATGACGTAGTCCCATGCTTCGTGTAAATACTTGTTTACATTTTCAGGTAAATGGGAGCTGATGTCAATGCCGGCTTCTTTCATCACTTTTACTGCATCGGAATTGATTTTTGATGCAGGTTCGGTACCGGCAGAACGAACGGTGAGCCGCGGGTCAAACGACTGCAGGAAACCATGAGCCATCTGGCTGCGGCAGGAGTTACCGGTACAAAGGATCAGGATTTTCATGGCTTTATTTTTTCATAGATGGCGGATAATTTTGAATCATAGTATGATTTAATCGGCTCTTCATATTCAGCAAGAGGTTTTACCGGAACAAGATCCATTACCTCTGCAGGTGTTAAACCTGAATTAAATAACGTGGCTGCACTTCCTTTCAGCATTTCGCTAATGGTTTGATTTGCCTCGGTTTCTTCCATCCCGAATTTCAGAGCCAGTCTTTTCAGTTCCTGTATCTGAAACCAGAAATAAGTGGATCCCATAGCGCTTATGAGGGCATATGCTTCGATCTTATCTTCGCTTACAACCGGAACCTGTCCCAGGTTACCCAGCAATTCAAGGGTTTGCTTTCTGGCTTTTTCATTCATGCCCGGGCCGAAGGCAACCGGATTGATGCCGTCATTTATATAAGAGGTTGCACTGGGATTTACTCTTGCAATCGTTGAGAAACCGCCCAGTATTTCAGTCATTTTGGCAATGGTAACCTTGGGTGCAAGTGATATAAGTATGGTTTCAGGCTTGAGTGATGGTTTTATCTTCTGTAGGGTTTCTGCCATTACCGGTGGATGAACAGCAAGGAAAAGAACATCCGGTGTGAAAGCCGGGTAAAGCGATTCATGAGATATTTCGATATCAGTGAAGCAGTTTTTCAGTTTTCCAAGAGTTTCTTCAACCGGATCATATACAAAGATCCTTTCAAATTTCAGGTTTTTATTGGCAAAA
The DNA here is from genome assembly GCA_035299085.1 of Bacteroidales bacterium. Classification (NCBI taxonomy): domain Bacteria; kingdom Pseudomonadati; phylum Bacteroidota; class Bacteroidia; order Bacteroidales; species Bacteroidales bacterium. The sequence goes on from DATGXG010000011.1 coordinate 38,396, forward strand.
GCCTGGAGGATAATTTTGGTTATTCTTCCTCCCCCGATGAATGCGATGGTTTTCATGGATAGTTGTTTTTAGTTTTCAGAATATAAAATTGAACAGGAATCCGACGATCATGATGCCTGTGGCCACAATGCCGGCAAATGCCAGGATCATCGGAAGTTTAAGTACTTTCCGGAGAATGATCATTTCAGGTAACGATAGACCTATAACCGCCATCATAAAGGCCAGGGACGTGCCCAATGAAGCGCCTTTTTCTATCAGCGCGGAAACAATGGGTACAATACCGGCAGCGTTGGAATAAAGAGGAACACCGATGAGCACTGATAAAGGGACGCTGTACCAAGCTGATTTACCCATGACCGAGGCCATAAAGTTATCGGGAACATAACCATGCACGGCGGACCCGACAGCAATTCCCAATATTACATAGAGCCAGACTTTACCGACTATTTCCTTCACCGCTTCCATGCCGGTTTTGATGCGTTGAGTAAAAGTAAGTCGTTCTTCTTCCAAACCAGTGTTGCCCATTTGTGCCTTATAGACCCAGTCTTCAACCCAATGCTCGAGTTTGAGTTTGCCAATGATCCATCCGGCGGTAATGGCTATAACCAGTCCCGTTACCACGTAAATTAGTGCCGTTTGCCAGCCAAAAAGTCCGAAAAGAAGCACAACGGCCACTTCATTGATCATGGGAGCTGCAATAAGGAAAGAGAATGTAACGCCAAGCGGAACACCTGATTCTACAAATCCCAGGAACAGGGGTATTGCGGAGCACGAGCAAAAGGGGGTAACTATGCCCAGTGAAGCCGCCATAACATTACCGGTAAACATTCTTTTACCACCCAGTACGCGGCGCGTTTGTTCAGGTGAGAAATAAGTCCGGACAATTCCCATTATAAAAATGATCAGTGTCAGAAGCAACAGAACTTTTGGCACTTCAAAAACGAAAAAGCGCAACGATTCAGTGAAATTTCCTCCCTGTGTCAACCCGGGAAGAACATCGATAAAACGGTTTGTCAGAAAGGGGAGATAATGGTACAGGGCGAACCAGGCAGGGAGCAGAAGGATCAGGATGGAAATCTTGAACTTTTCGTTATGAACAAACGCACTCATAATTATTTTATATAGTAGATGAAAACATAGTAAAATCCGGCCGCAATAAATGTGATTGCCACGATACGTCTTATCCAGGTTTCGAAAAACTTTATACGGTTGTAAAAAGTACCAATTTCCGATAAGCTGTAAGCTATAAGCCATGAAACCAGGATAACAGGCAAGCCGGTCGCCAGGGCGTAAACAGCAGGCAGGTACAAACCCGATGCACTGCTGATCGACATGGGAATGAGTATACCAAAATAAAGCACCCCGCTATATGGGCAAAAGGCGAGGGCGAATGCAAGTCCAAGAAAAAAAGCACCCGCAAAAGTTCCTTTTTTATTTACATTTATTTTGTCATTCAGCAGTGAAAGCTTCGGAAACCTTAGTTTAATGATATCCAGCATAAAAATACCGATAAGGATCAACAGGAAACCAAGGATTTTCTCTCCCCAGCCATGAAATATTTTAGCAACCTGGAATTTACTGGCCCCGGCAAAAAGGATAAGGCCCAGGACAGAATAACTTACTGCCCTTCCCAATGTATAGAACAGCCCGCTCAGAAAGACTTTTTTCTTCTGATCAATTTCCCTGCTTATGTAGCCAATTGCTGTGATGTTGGTGGCAAGCGGACATGGGCTTATTGCCGTCATAAGACCGAGAATGGCTGACGATAAAAAGGGCATTGTTGAGTTTTCAAGAAGCCGGTGCAGAAATTCCATGTACATAATAACTACTTGAGTAAAGGCTCTATGGCTGCTGTCAGGTAAGGCTTAAGTGCCTCGGGATTTTCACCATAGGCAAAGGCCTGTTCCGTCAGGTCCACTTTGCCTTTATCATTACCGACAGGTACAATAAGCAGTGTATTCCAGGCTACCTGGTATTTTTCGGCAAGAGCTTTATTTTTATCTTCTTCAATATTGATACTTTGGAATTTAATGATTCCTTTCTCCTGCTGAACCTTGTATACGGAATTCAGGACAGCCACCGTGGCCTTTTCCGCATTGATGCAGCCACTGCACCTGTGAGTGCCATGAAAAAAGTATACGGATATGGTGGGTTGCTGGGAAAATCCCGTTGAAGAAAGGGCCATTAACAGAATTGTAAGCAGACAGAGTTTTTTCATGATATGAAAGTTTTAATATGATTTATTTCTCAAGAAATTCACCGAAGCTTTTCTTGGCTAATTCCCAGTTGTCTTTATTGATACAATATTTTATAAAGGGCGGGTGAATATAGCCTTGGATTAACCCGGCATATTTCAGTTCCTTCAGATGCTGTGAAAGAGTTGAGCGGGCAATGGGCAGGTTTTCAAAAAATTCACTGCTTGTGCAGCATCCGTTCAGGCATGACAATTCGCGCATAATATACACACGTGCCGGGTGACTTAAAGCCTTGGCAAACTTTGCAATCAGGACGTCTTTTTCAGAAAATTCAGGCATATTAACCCAGGTTTTTTTGAATGATTTCTTTTAATTCGGACACAGCAGGTACTCTGCCATACAGAGCCACCTTTTCGTTTATAATCAGGGCCGGAGTTCTCATCACGCCATACGACATGATCTTCTGAATATCTTCCACTTTTTCAATGTCTGCTGCTATATCCATTTCAGCAAGCGCATTGCGGGTTTGCCTTTCAAGGTTTTTACAGTTGGCGCAACCCATTCCCAATACTTTAATTGAAATACTCATTTTGTAAGTTTTGCATTTCGCGAATATACGAAATGAAATCATAAACACAAATGATTTTTTAAGTTTCCCCGGGTCGGACCAGTGTTTCTCGGGGTCGGACCAGAATAAGTTTCTCGGGGTTTTCTCGGGGTCGGACCAGAGTAAGTTATTGATAAACAAAAAAATAAACCTGTTTTTTAGCCTTATTTAGGCCTTAGAGGTCCATTTTCAGGCCTGTTTTCGGGGCTCTAAGAAAAATAGGTTATCCTCTAAAAGGATTAAATTCCTTAGAAGGCCTTTTTTAATGCCAAAAATGATGCTCTAAGAGTAAAATAGAGCGTTTTTTACGGATCAATATACAATTAATCAAATAGTTAGTCTGGTCCGACCTCGGATTATTCAAAAAATCGTTTTCTTCCGGTAAGCCGGATAGCCGGGGAATCTTTCAATCAGTTCCTTTTCTTCAAGGTATCGCCAGAAAAGAACATTGGCAATAAAGGGAACAGCCAGGTAGGTAGCAATTATACTTCCTGAAAACAAGGGCATGCCTGTAATCCACAGGATAAATCCAAGATACATGGGATGCCTGAAAATGGAATAAACACCGTAGGAAACCAGGTCGCCTTCATAGGTTTCAAGAGATTTGATCGTAAACAGGGCTGTAAGGAAAAGCACTACTCCGGAGCCTGACAGGAAGAAACCGATATACCTGTAAATATTTGGTATTTCTTTTCTGAACGGGTCCATTTCACCCACGGCAAACCAGGATACCCATAATAGCATCATGTTGGTGAAAATGATCAGGAAAGAAAGCTTGTTGGGTTTAATCGTCTTCCGGTGTTTCAGGATTTCATAAATCGTGCGGACAATATGTGTCAATACACATAAAAGAATCAACGCATAAAAAAGCAGGTGATTTTTCATGGCAGGTTAGTTTTGGTGGGACTAATATACTAATTTTCAGGATTGCACCAGAATCTGAATACTATCCGCTGGTAGTGACGCGATTGATCGCGTCTCTGCAGAATGCATGAAAAGGGCGTCTATTACTGTCCCGAATTCTTCATTGCCAATCCCGCAATAGCTGACCAGTCCATTTTCTCACCGCCGTTTGCCATAAGTTCTACATAACGCTGGTGGAGGAGGTTGACAAGAGGCATAGGTACATGAAGTGCTTCGGACGCTGCCATGGCAAGTTTGACATCCTTTAGCCCTAGTGGTGCAGCAAAACCGGGAGGAGTGAATTGTTGTTCGATAACCAGTTTTCCATAATACACATAAATGGGTGATGAGAACAGGGTGGAAGTAAAAATGTCGAGGCATTGTTGACGGTTCATTCCGGCTTTATTGAAGAGTGCCATTACTTCTCCGAGCGATTCAATGACAGTGGCTATCAGAAAATTTCCGCTTAGTTTGAAGAGATTTGCATCACGGGGGTTGGTACCTAAATAGAATGTTTTTTGGCCGAGGGCATCAAAAACCGGCTGAAGTATTTCGAATGAAATCTTGTTTCCGGCTGCAACGATAAAAAGTTTTGCGGCCGCTGCGGCTTCAGGTCGGCCAAAAACGGGCGCTGATATGAAATTTTGTCCTGCGTTCTGATGTTCAATGGTAAGTTTTTCACTTAAGGCCGTGCTGATCGTACTCATCGACACATGAACCGATCCTTTTTGCATACCGTTTATGAGGCCGTTTTCACCCTGTGTAATGTTTAGCAGGGCATTATCATCCGACAGCATGGTGATGACGACTTCGCTTCCCGCGAGGCCGGCCGGATCATTAACCAGCCTGCCGCCGGCATCGGCAAGGGATTGCGTTTTTTGAGGCGTACGGTTGTATATTGTCACTTCAAATCCTGCTTTTAGCAGGTTAGCGGCCATAGGTCTTCCCATACTTCCGATTCCGGCAAATCCGATTTTCATGATGATGTTTTTTAAAGGACAAAGATACGGTGGGATTGTTCGAAAGTTCGGCTCAGGCTGTGCCTGAGTCGGATTATAGCTGCAGGCTTCAGCCTGCTTCCGGAATGGAATCTATGGAAGAAGGGGGATTACTGGCATGATCCCTTTCAGGGAGATCCCTGCAAAAGTTCAAAAATCCCTTCCGTCGCTGTCGCGCCGGCAGGCTTTTAAATTTTACAGGGGAACTGCAAGCGAGCTTGCGTTCCCCTGTAAAATTTAAAATCCCGGGCTTCGCCACGGGATTTTTGAACTTTTGCGGAGAGGGGGGGATTCGAACCCCCGGAACCCCGAAGGGTTCAACAGTTTTCGAGACTGCCCCGATCGACTACTCTGGCACCTCTCCTTAAACTGGTTGCAAAGATAATGGGTAATTCGGGAAATCAAAAAATGAAGTTCGTTTGTTCAGAAATAATGAAGAAATGAAGAATGAAGAATGAAGAATGAAGAATCAATACCGATTACTTGTTTTCTTTTTTAATCTTCAACTTAATGGCGTTGAACACAAAAGGAATCGATGTGATCACGATTAGGAAAATGACGATGTATTCGAGATAATCTTTTGTTTTGGGCACATAAATTCCCAGGTAATAACCGGTCAGAACCAGGATGTTAACCCACAAAAGAGCGCCGACAAGGCTGTTGAATAAAAACTTATGATACTTAATTCTGACAATACCCGCTACAATCGGGGCAAAAGTCCTGACTATCGGAAGAAACCTGCAAAGAATAATTGTTTTGTTCCCATGTTTCTGGTAGAACCGGTTTGCCGTTTCCAGGTGTTTCTGCTTGAAAAAGATACCTGATTTTCGCCTGAACAGGTAAGGTCCGACCCTTTTTCCAAAATGATACCCGACAATATTTCCCAGTACTGCCGCCAGGATGATAAGAAGAATAAGCCATATAAGGCCAATCTTCAGGATTCCGGTGGCACAAAACAATCCGGCTGTGAAAAGAAGCGAATCTCCGGGAAGAAAGAAACCGACGAATAACCCGGTTTCAGCGAATACTACAATAAGCAGCAGGTAAATGCCACCATAACGGATAATACTTTCAGGATGCACCAGTTCTTTAAAAAATTCAAATAGTTGATCCATCCGTTCGTATTAGGGTATTAAAAATATAAAATTTATGGGTCAACAGCAAATTCCTATTGCTTGTTACCTAAAAAGAAAGCGGTTATAGCCTGAAACCATAACCGCTTCTTATGTCACCCTGAATTTTTACCAAATCACCGGTCTCTCATTTTCCGGCCTGTATAATTTATTTCCCTCCTTCACGTTCGGGAAGGCAACATAGAACTCAGGCATGTTGAACACAGTGCCGTTTACCCTGTATTTTGCAGGCGAATGTTCATCCGTGAGCACTCTTTTGCGCAGAGCCTGGTCACGCATATTGTTCCTCCAAATCTGTCCGAACGACAGGAAAAACCGTTGGTTTCCGGTGAATCCGTCAATCAGTGCTGGAGCCGGTTTGCCCTGCAACGAGAGCTGGTAGGCGTTGTATGCAACCGTTGCACCGCCAAGATCAGCTATATTCTCACCAAGGGTCAGCTGACCATTGATGAAAAGGGAATCCAGCACTTCAAATTTGCTGTACTGATCAACCAGTATCTGTGTATGCTCTTTAAATGATTTCACGTCAGCTGGTGTCCACCAGTCGCGCAGATTGCCATCCTTGTCATACTGGCGGCCCATGTTATCGAAACCATGTGTCATTTCGTGACCGATAACCAGTCCGATTCCGCCGTAATTTACGGCATCATCAGCGTTCATATTAAAGAAAGGAGGCTGCAGAATTCCGGCAGGGAATACAATCTCGTTTTTGCTGGGCTCATAATAGGCATTCACGGTCTGAGGTGTCATTCCCCATTCGGTTTTATCAACCGGTTTGCCCACCTTGTTCATTGAATAAATGAATTCAAAGTTTCCTGAGTTTAAAACATTGGTAATGTATGTATCGGTAACTTTCAGTGTCGAATAATCCCTCCATTTGTCGGGATAACCCACTTTCACATTCATCTTTTCGAGTTTTGCCAGTGCTTCCTGCTTGGTTTCGGGACCGATCCATGTGAGGTTCTGTATCCTCTGTTTGAGTGACTCCTTCAGGTTTCCAACCAGTTCAATCATTTTCTGCTTGGCTTCCGGGGGGAAGTATTCCTTTACATACAGCTGACCGATGGCTTCGCCCAGGCTTCCGCTTGTCATGTCAAGAACTAGTTTCCAGCGGGGTTCGGGTTTTTCCTGACCCGACAGGGTTTTATAATAGAAATCAAAATTCTGTTTTTCGAAATCACTGCTCAGGTAAGCGGATGCATGATTGATCAAAGACCATCTCAAAAAGGTTTTCCAGTCGGCAACCGGAACCGATTTCATCATGCCGCTCAGCTCTTTCAGGAATACAGGCTGATATACGTTCATTTCACGGATCTGGGGATAGCCGATGTTCAGCATATATGCCTGCCAGTCTACTGCCGGCGATAATTTTGCCAGCTGTTCAATTGTCATTTTGTTATAGGTCTTCTGAGGATCCTGGTTTTCTACATTGGTGAAAGAAGCTTTGGCAAGCCTTGTTTCCATGTTCATAACCGTCTCAGCATTCTTTTGGGCAACCTCGGGTTGATCTTTCAAAAGGGTGAACATTTTTGTCAGGTGCACGAGATAAGCATCGCGGATTTTCTTGCTTTCTGCATCCGTCCTGAAATAATAGTCGCGATCAGGCAGGCCGATACCTGACTGGTAGAAATTGGCAATGACCATTTCACTGTTTTTCTGATCGGCATTCGGGAACACAAAGAAGAACGGGCTTATACCGAGAGTCTGAAAGTAAGCACCAACCTTCTGCACGTCAGCGATGGTCTGAATGCTGTCGATTTTTGCAAACAGGCCCTTAAGCGGATCAACACCTTCTTTTTCAATTTTTACAGTGTCCATACCGGCATTGTAATAATTGCCAATCTGGGCGCTTACACTGCCGGCGGTTGTATCTTTTTCTTTTGCTGCATTTTCTATGATTTGCCGGATCTGTTCCCGGTTTCTTTCATCCAGTTCGGTGAAAGCTGACCATGAATTTTTGTCGGCCGGGATCGGGTTATTCTTTACCCAGGTTCCATTCACATAAAGGAAAAAGTCATCACCCGGGTTCACCGTTGTGTCCATATTCTGAACTTCAAAAGCCGGGTAAACTTTCTTTTCTGCTGTTTCCTTTTTATTTCCTGAACAGCCGGAAAGTAAGGATATCGCTGTCACTGCAGCAATAATTGAAAAGGTATATTTCATAGAGTATGTTGAGTTTTTTATGGAGGCAAAGGTAATGATTTAATGTGCTAATAAGCCAATGTGCCAATATGCTAATTAAAAAACGCTTCATTGGCACATTAGCACATTAGCACATTACTTCTCATACACCCTCACATATTCCAATTCCATCCTTTGCGGCCAGATGGAATCGTCAATGCCTTTCTGTCCGCCCCAGCCACCGCCAATGGCAATGTTCAGGATGAGGTAAAAGGGCTTGTCGAACGGCCATGCTTCCCAGCCGGTGCGATCATTGGTCGAGGTAAAGTATAATTTGTCATCAAGGAAAATCTGCATGGTATCAGGTCCCCATTCCAGAATGTAATTATGAAAGGCATCCGAAACATCCTTCATGAAAATTGTGTCTGTTCGTTGAGTACCTGCAGGCCAGTTGTATTTTTTACAATGGGTGGAGGCATGAATAAAACCAGGATTGAATCCAACATGCTCCATAATATCAATTTCGCCGTTGTCAGGCCAGAACGCATCGCTGTAACTCTGTTTTGCCGGCATCATCCAGATAGCAGGCCATGTGCCCACTCCTTTCGGAAGTTTAGCCCTGATCTCAAATCTTCCATAGGTCCATTCCTGTTTTCCCTTTGATATTAACCGTGCAGAAGTGTATTGATTTGTATCCATCTTTTCTTTTCGGGCTTCAATGATCAGAACACCATTTTCAACCCTTGCATTCTCAAGCCTTGAACCGGTATAATATTCCCGTTCCTGGTTACCCCAGCCATGGCCGCCAATATCATAAGACCATTTTGTTGAATCGGGCAAACCGGTGTAATCAAATTCATCCGACCAAACAAGTTTCCATCCCTTTGACGCCAGGTCATCTGTGCTTTTCGGCTGGGTATTACAGCCAGCTAAAAAAGAAACAATGGCCACTGCCAAAACTGCATTCAATAAACATTTCATGGCGAATAGAGGTTTTTAATTTAAATCCGTTTTGTTAAGGAATAAATGTACTAAATTTATCATTATGGCAGATTTCCACATCAATAAGGTACCTACTTTTCCGATTCTGCAACATGAAAACTGCAGAAGTATGGAGTCGAAGGTACTTAAAGCTTCTGAACGGATACCGATAGGAATTCTTATTCCGGCTCTTTATTCTGATCTTTCAGGTGCCGCCATGCGCCATATTATTGAAGTGCTTGCAGAAACCGGTTATGTAAGAAAAGTATACATATCACTCGACAGGGCTACCGCAGAGGATAACGCCAGGGCTGTTGAAATTGTTGCACCGCTCGGAAAGAAAGCATCTTTAGTTTGGAACGATAAGCCGGAGGTACTGTCTGTAATTGAGCAGATTGAAAAGCAACTCTCCCTCGGAAGCCGTGGCAAGGGCAGGGCAGTGTGGACCTGCCTGGGGTATATTATCGGAAAAGGCGAAATATCGGCTGTTGCATTCCATGACGCGGATATCCTTACCTATGACAGGGATTTTCTTACAAGGCTCCTTTTCCCTATGATGTACCTCCGGTTTCAGTTTGTGAAAGGGTACTATGTCCGTTATGATAAAAAGTTGTTCGGCAGGGTTTCCAGGCTGTTCTATTTTCCGCTTGTCAGAACCCTTAAGGATATGTTCGGAAGTACCGAATTTCTAGACTATATGGGTGATTTCAGATATCCTTTGTCAGGAGAATTTGCCACCTATATCAGCCAGGCACGCATGATGCAGTTCCCGTCTGACTGGGGTATCGAAGTGGGATTGCTTGGTGAGATTTATCGTCTTGTCAGGGAATCACGCATTTGCCAGATTGAACTCACAAGCCGTTACGATCATAAACACCAGAATGTGGGTTCACAGAATGAAAAAGGTTTGTATAAAATGGCTTCCGATATTGCACGGACGTTCTTTACCCACATGGCAAGCAACGGAGTAGCGCTGAATTCCGAGGTATTCAGGACAGTGCGTCTCACTTACCTTAAACATGCACGTGAAATGGTGGGTATATATGAGTCACTGGCTGAAATGTATGATGAACGCATTTCATTTGATTTTCATGAAGAACTGAAAACCGTCGAGGTTTTCGCCAGTGCCATTGATTCGGGAGTGCTTGATTTCTGCGATCAGCATTTCGGCTCGCCGCTGATACCCGATTGGAAACGAGTGGAATCAGCTATCGACGGAATATTGAATGACCTTGTTAACGCGGTTGAATTATAAAAATAATAGTGTCTGAAAGCTATTACCAGCAGAAACAGATAGTAGTTTACCTGGAATGATCGTTGCCATAAACCCACCAGTTTTTCCGCCCATCCCAGCCAATTAAGCTGAAGCCGGGCTGTTACAAAAAAGAACCAAAGAATAAGGCCTGTAAAAACTACAAATATCAGATAGGCAAAAAAAAGAGGGTTATTTTTCCTGTTATGCCTGTTCATAAAAATAAATGGCAAAACAAAAATTGCAGCAGTACCTGCGGCGCCTAAAATATAGTGCATTGTTTCAGACAGACTGAGATGCCCCGGGTGATAAACTCCGGGAAATGCTCCCGAACCAAACACATCACAAATGCCATAGACAGCTATCAGCCATGCAGCTATACGCTCACGGGAAGCCGGTTCTGCACTTTTAAAATAGGCAAATGCAAAAACAACAAACAAAATACCCAGGAATATCCAGATCCAGGAGATTTCGCGGCCTATGGGACTCGCTGAAATACCCATTGCACTTATGGTTTGTGATAGCGGACGATAGCCCGGATAAAAAAGCGGGAAAATAAATGAAGTAATCATATCACCGGTGCAGGCAATAATGCAGGCGATGAAAGCCGTTTCTGACAAGCGCTTTATATGCTGAACAGTTGTCACTTATTTCTGAATTACTCTTGATAACACAACAGGAACCTGGATCAGGTCATAATCATTATCGTACACCAGGTACCTGTTTTGCCAAACGGGTTCAAACTTGTCCTTGTACTCCCGGAGACCCTTGTATTGGGCAAGAGCTCTTATTTTTTCATAGGCAAACCTGATCGATTTATCTTTTATCGTTTGTCCTTCGTTTAATCCCGAAAGGGGTGCGAATCCAAGATTAAGGTAATGAATGCCGTTGCTTTTGAGGTAATTGATGAGTTCAATGAGTATAAAATCCATTATACCATTCGGAGCATCCGCTGTTTTTCTTAATAAATCGTATGTGCCTTCGTTCGGAGCATAGTCAGGTATTACATTCAGGAAGGCTATCACCTTTTCTTCACTGTTTTCGACTGTAATTATTGTCTGACCTTTCAATTCCTTCCATTCAAAACTGCCTTGAGAAAAAATGATTTCCTTTCTTTCAGTAAGTTCCAGCCATTCATCAGAAACTGATTTAATTTTCTGTAATATGCCGTCCTTAACAGGAGGCTGGTGAATCTGCACCCTGTAACCCTTATCGCGTATCTTGTTGATTGCATTCCGGATTGATTTCCTGCTGGTGCCTTCAAGACTGAATTTATCAAGATTGACGACTGCTTCCTGTCCGATAAACATATTCTTTTTTCCGCAGCCTGAGAAAATACCCAGGCTTTCAACCGGAACTCTGTAATAAATGCTTTTTAACCCGTTTTCATAACAGTAGCGGTCGAATTGTTTTGCACATTTTATTGCATCATTCTCATTTGCCGCAACAGGATTTTCAAGAACAACAGCATAATTGCCTGTTACCCTGTATGCAATGAAAGCTTCAATTCCTTCTGGGAAAAAGATCAGTTTATCTGGCAGAATCTTGAAATAGTCGAGTGCAGATTTTCCATGTTTGCCGAGCAGTACCTTTGCTTTGGCAATATCTTCTTCTGAAGCATTTTCTTTGTATACATAAGGCAGGACCAGGCAGTAAACAAGAAATGCAATTGACAGCAACCCGCCGGCATTGATTGATAGTATAAAATCATGCCCGAATTTGTCCATAGGAACAAGTTCGTTACTTCCTATCAGGAAATAATTGGCAAATGTATACCGGATTGAATCGGCTATGCTTAAATCACCATTAAAGTGTTTCTGGTGCAGTAAATAAAAGCCGACTGTTCCATAAATAAAAATTACCGCTGCACTGATAAGTGCAGTCTGCAGTCCCAGATTCCGTAACCGCGGATTATTTTTTACATAGTATTCTTTGCGGGTAAAGAGCAACAGGATAATGATAATAAAGGCCACCGATGCTTCTTCATAGTCAATGGCCTTTGTTATATGGCCTACAAGAGATACTATGCTAAGAAGCAGCGCCATCCACCATGCCGAACGAAGTCCTTTCATCATAAACGCTGCCGTTACAAGGAGAAAGAAACCTGCAATCAGCACAAAAAAATTGGAGGCGTGAATGGCATCAAGCATAATGTATTCCTTAAGCGTTTCAATTCGCCAGTGTATTGCCGGTGTAATGGCTGAAATAATGTTGATCAGACCAAGCAATAGGATTGCAAGCGCCGGTATGGTACGCATGAGTAACTTGTTAATCTTTGACACGAAGCTTATGATTCCTGCAAACAGGGGAAGCCAGAATTCAAAAAACCGGTACAGAAGGGTTACCGACAAAGCTGTGACATTTGAGAAGCCGAACCTGACAAGGATGATGCTCATGGATACCTCAACGGCGCCCAAACCTCGTAAAAACGGCGAAATAATCAGGAATACAACCGAGATAATATAAGCCATTACGGCGGCCATCATTGAAGGATCGGCATTCAGTGCCTTCATTGCGATAAAGACGTGAGCAATTCCTGCAAATTCAATAAATATGGAAACCACAAGGGTAAGCAAAAGCCGTCCGGATGAAATGTTTAGCTGAAGAATATCCTCAATTGTAGCTTCAACCGCCGGGAATCGCCTGATCAGCAAGGAATAAATGCGGCCTTTTTTATAGAGTGAAACAAGCAACACACCGATAAGAATCGTTATACCAATGAGCACAAGAAGCTCCGTAATTTCGGCCGAACCGGTTTTTCCTTCCATAAAGGCAATTACAAAAGCCGGAATCGCTACTACAATAACTGAAACAATTCCTATGAATGCATAAATGCTCGATGCATAATGGATTTGATTTTTACTGATCCCCTTTGATTCAATCCTTCCGGTAAAAAAAGCAAGTGAAGAAACGCCTCCTGCCGGCAAAAAAACGCTTATAAAATTTCTTTTCAGGAAAAGATTAATGGTGTCTATAAGCCTTACCCTGGTTCCGATTGCATGGAAACAGGTTACATAAAGCAGCCCCTGTAAAATGAGATAGGCTATCGTAACCAGAAGTCCGGCTACAACCCAAAACCAGTGAGCTGTTACAAGTGCCGTTTTAACGTCGGAGAGCTCTGCTTTTTCATGGCGCAGAAACCATATACCCATACCAAAAAAAACAACAGTGAGCAAAAATTGAACGATCAGCTTGCCGTTTGGTGACGAGTTCATATTTTCAAATTAACTTTCAACAAAATTACATCACAAACTTTTGTATTATGCAAGGGTTGTATTAACAAATGTTAAATTGATATTATGAACTGGATTTATCTGTTAATAGCAGGAGCGTTTGAAATTGGCTGGCCTCTTGGGTTTAAATTATCACAAACCACTCCGCACCGGTTCTTCTGGATTGGCTTTGCCATTGTGTCAATGGGTTTGAGCGGTCTGTTTTTATGGTATGCCCAGAAGACAATCCCCATAGGTACCGCATATTCGATATGGACCGGAATTGGCGCCTCAGGAACACTCCTTATCGGAATATTCTTCTTTAAAGATCCGGCAGATATAGGACGGCTTTTCTTTGCCTCGCTTATTATAGTAGGGATTATCGGGCTTAAATCTCAGACAGCTTAGGCTGTAGTCTGTAGTCTGTAGTCTGTTAGTCTGTTAGTAAAAGTTCTTAAATCTTAGATCGGTGTTCCTGTTCGATGTTTTTGTCAGCGTTTTAGTAATAAGGTTTTCTCTTCCGCCATCGTCCTGCCTGTTCAGGCAGATTGCTTCTGATCGTAGGAACCGATCATCGCAATGACGGCTTCGATTTACGACTAACAGACTAAGAGACTAACAGACTACAGACTATTGCGCTTCAACCGGTTTAACCAAAACCGTTCTTTTAACCCCCTTTTTCAGGATGTTCATTTCAACCGTTTTGCCGATTACCTGCTCATTAAGCTGTAAATACAATTCATCCACTGACCCTACATCCACATTGTTAAACCGTATGATGACATCACCTGTGTTTACCTGGCTTACATCGATAAGAGCCGGGTTTACGATCGTATGAATAAGGATACCCCTGTTTTTTCTCAGGTTGTTGAACACAGTGACCCGCTGGGGCAGTATGATCGTCTGTCCTGCAATGCCCAGCGCCGATCTTGTTACTTTGCCTGCCGTAATAAGCTTGCCAACAACATATTCTGCAACCCTTGATCCGACGGCAAAACATAGTCCCTGAGCCTGTGCTATAATCGCTGTATTTATGCCGATCACTTCTCCTGATGTATTGATCAGCGGACCTCCTGAATTACCCGGATTCAGCGGGGCATCGGTCTGTATGACCCCGTCGATCAGCCGGCCTGAATAGCTGTACATTGAACGGCCCAGCGAACTGACAACGCCTGTTGTCACTGTTGATTGAAAACCGTAAGGATTTCCGATTGCAATCACCAGCTGACCTGTTCTGAGCCGCCCTGAATCACCAAACACGGTGTGGATAAAATTCCTGCCGTAAATCCGGATTACCGCGGTATCGGTTGAAGGATCCTGTCCCACCGGTTCTGCCTGGTAACTTGTGCCATCGGGCAGGTTCACCTGTATTTGCTTTGATCGGTCGATGACATGACTGTTGGTTACAATAAATCCCTCAGGTGATATTATAAATCCTGACCCTGTTGCGCCTTCAGGGTTTGTTCCCCGCTGCCTGGTTTCTTTCTTTTCAACAATTATCTGAACAACGGCAGGACTAACCTTTTCAACTGCCCGGATGATCATTTGTGAAAAAGGATCCGTTTGGCTGCGGTTATCATTATTTTCAGAGGCATCGGTTTCCCATGCCTGCGTGTTATTATAGGTATCTGCTGAAATATTGGCAACTTTTCTCATAACTTGCATTTTAATGTATATGGCGAAAACCACGCCAGAAGGATTTCGGTGACATTTTGTCATTTTTTTACTACTTTTGAAACCTGTAAAAAGAAATGAAATTGAAGAAGAACATTTGTTTTCTTTTGATACAGCTTCTGATTGTTCTTGGTCAGGGAGTTGCCGCCCAGTTTCAGCCTGCGCCTGTTGTACGTTCACAGGAAAAAACGATTGTAAACGGGAAGATTTTTTACATACATACTGTTCAGAAAGGCCAGACGCTTTATTCGATCAGCAAAGTTTATGAAGTTGCACAGGATGACATTAAAAAGGCAAATCCCGATGCTGACCTTGTTAACCTGCGGGAAGGCCTCGCATTAAGGATTCCTGATTCGAAAAATGCAACTGCTGCAGTATACCCCGAAAACAGGGAGGACTTTGATGCACATGTCATCAAACGCAAAGAGACGATCTATTCTCTTTCAAAAAAATATAAAGTTTCGGAAGACGTCATATATTATTATAATCCGTGGGCCAAATACGGAATAAAGCAGGATCAGACACTTTGGATCCCAAAAAACAAAGAATTGCATGATATAACCCCGGAAGCCAGGGTTGACGATCAATATTACTATTATACAACCAAGGAAAAAGATACGCTTTATTCAATTGCCAAAATCTATGGCGTTGAAGTGGCCGACATTATAGATGCCAATCCCGAATTACGAAACGGACTAAGACCGGAACAGGCAATTAAAATTCCAAAAATCAGGCAGGTCACTGAAACGGTTCCGGAAACTTCCCTGCCTGATACCACACCGTGTGTCCCCCCTCAACAGCCCTATACTTTTGAAGTAGCTCTTATGCTTCCTCTTTATGCAACCTTCACAGCTGAGGAAACAGATGCAGACTCCGTTCAGCGGCGAGGACTAAGAGGACGCAATTTTGCAGAATTCTATGAAGGATTCCTGCTGGCTGTGGATTCGCTTAAGAAAACAGGTTTTTCAGTTAATCTTCACGTGTATGACACGGAGCGGGACACTATGAGGACTCACAGAGCTGTTAAAGAGCTGGCATCAGGTGAACCCGACCTCATCATCGGGCCGGTGTATCCGGAGGATGTAAATATAGCCGGCCGGTTTGCCAGTTTTAAAAATATTAAACTTATATCACCACTGTCAACCCGGTCATCACTGGTTGAGCGGTATCCGGGCATAGTGCAGATAGTGCCTTCGCGGCAATCAGAAAGCTACGCTCTAGCCAATTTCATAAAGCAATATAAACAGGGAAGAATACTTCTGGTCAGAGGCTCTGACAGTCTTTCAATGCAGAGCAGCTGGCGGTTCAAAAAATACCTGGCTCAGAATATGCCTTCTGATGAATCCGGGAAGCCTCTTTACTTCCATGAATACCGGTTGAACGACAGCCTTTTCACCAATTTGAATAAAATCCTTGCCCGCGATCAGCAAAACCTGCTTGTTGTTTTTTCAGATAATGAGGCAGAGGTTATTCCCCTTGTCACACGGCTTATCCAGCGAACTTCGCTATATCCTGTTACAATGTTCGGTATGCCATCGTGGCAAAGCTGGACCAATGTAGATCTAAATTTCCTGCATAATCTTCAGCTTCACATTGTTTCGCCTTTCTATACGGATTTCACCAATCCTCAGGTTAAGAATTATCTATCGAAATCACGCTCCGTTTATGGCTATGAGCCCTATGAAATCAGTCCCCAGGGATACAATTACAGTATGCTTGGATTTGATATCGGACTTTATTTTCTTTCTGCCCTCAGGCAGTACGGGAAAAACTTTATGCCCTGCGCTGCTGAAAACCAGGGCGACCAGTTGCTTACCAGGTACCGGTTTATCCGGGATGGTAACGGGGGCTATATGAATAACAATTTCAGCGTGATTGAATACAAAACTGATTTCAGTGTTCAGAAAATCGCTACGGTAACAGGAGAAGCTTTACCGTAAAAGGATTTTGTTGATATACCGGTTTACATCGAATTTCCGCTCGCAACCGGCCCTGTTCATGTATCTTATTTTCCCGAAAACACTTCTGTCAGCCCACGCCCTGTCATGTATTCCGCCGATTGACCAGGCACAGCCTGTATAACCGTTTGGATCACGGCCGTCAAGCTGGTATTTGTCATTGAGGTAAATAGCGGTTTTTAGCGCTGTTTCAGGATTTTCAGACCATTCAAGTATCTTCTTCGCCCAGTACATTCTCATATATCCATGCATTTTGCCGTTCTGAAGCAACTCTGTCTGCGCTGCATTCCAGAGAGTATCATGGGTTTCAGCCTGCTCAAACTGTAAGGTACTGTATAAAAACTCCCTCTTATCATCAAGATGTTCCTCGAGTGACTTTAGAGCCCAGGGCTTAAAGCCATGAGCTGTATCGTAATCGGAATTATAATAACAGAAATTGTCTGCCAGTTCCCGCCTCACGATCAATTCTTCAAGAAAAGTGTCCGTATTCTCATCTTTCGGATGTCGCAGGGCAATTTCCAGCGCAATCCGCTGAGCGCTGATATGGCCAAAGTGAAGGAAGGGTGAAAGTCCTGATACGTAATTTTCATTTGGATCATTTCGCTTGGCTGCAAAATCGCTGATCCCATGTTGTATGAACTTGTCAAAAACCGCACGGGCTCCCTTTTCACCCGGTACAAGGTATTCAACCGGCCTTACAGCGTGATTGATTTTAAGAGCGATTAAAATAGCTTCCCATTGTGTTCTCTTTCCCTTAAGAGTTTGACGCTGTTTTACAAGCGGCGGATACTCGTCCATGAATTCAGGCAGCAGCCTCCCGATTTTCGGCCGGAATGTGGCGGCTGAAAATTCTTCTTTATCTGATGCTGCAAAACAGGGAACTATATTGTGCGCATCCACAATATCCACGCTTATTTCAACCATGGAGGCTACCTTATTCTGCCACTCCCTCTTAATCCTGAGCGGATCGAAATCCATTACAAGGTGACTAATCTGATTCGATTTAATATAACCGGGAATTGTAATCTCAGGATCACCAATCAATACGGAAAAGGATATATTCAGATCGGCAAGCTGTTGTTCTGTTTTCTTCAGTCCCCTTATCATGAAATCGTACTGTCTCCAGGTAGCCCCAAGGAAATTGTCTACCAGGTTGAATACTACCATAATCTGCTGATTGTTATTTTCAGCCAGTTCAATGGCATAAGCAAGTGCCCAGTTGTCATTCACCCGCTGATCCCTGCTCATCCAGTAAAGCACCGGACCAACGGCAGGCCTTCCTTTCCTGAGGGTCTTAACCCTTTTAATGTTAACCACGGCATGAAATATTTAGGTGTTCTGCAGCCTCACGATCCAGGTAGAGCTCTGTATTCCGGCTTTCAGAGTATATATAAGTTGCCGGGTATTTTTCAGAATCGGGTGAATGAAGCGCTATGTCATTAAGTATCCTGCTTTTGTTTTTGCCGGTGACAATGAAAGTTGTCCTTGATGCTTTGATCAGCGTGTTCCCGGTGAGTGTTATTCTTGATTGACCTGTCACCGGATGGTTGCTGACTTCACAAACCGCATCGGAATTTAACAGGTCCATCCGGTCCGGAAAAATCGATGCAGTATGCCCGTCTTCACCGATACCAAGGAAAATCCAGTCGAAACCAGGAATGCCATTGTCCGGCTTAACGTGATTAAGTATTTCCTGTGAATAGCGCTTTGCTTCCTCTTGCGGGTCTTCCTCACCCCTGATCCTGTGCGATTGGATAGTACCGGGCGCAAATTTCCTGATAAAGACCGTGTCAAACAACCCGAAATTGCTTTCGGGATGATCCTGTGGGACACATCGCTCATCCACCCAGTAAAAGTGTATTTTTCTCCAGGGAAAACTTTTACCCGTTATATCTCCTGTTTTAGAAAGTTCTTCAAAAAAAAGCTTTGGAGTATTTCCCCCTGAGATGGCAATATTTACATTATCTTTATGAGTAACCAGTTCCATTATCGTTTCATGAAAACGATCGGCAAGCTTTTCAACCAGGTCATGAACCGATGGATAACATTTAATCATATTTATAACTCACAATATATTCCTTCAGCCAGGTTTTTGCAGGGATACCTCCATGTCATCGTCGAATCATCAATCAGACCGTCGGCTTCCTGTGGCCCCCAGGTTACCGCAGGATATCCGAAAATCGGTATTGACTGATCATTCTCCCATGCCCTCAATATAGGATCAACTATCTTCCACGATTGTTCAATCGCATCACCACGGGTAAACAATGTGGCATCGCCCTGCATGGCATCAACAAGCAGGCGCTGGTAGGCTTCCGGCAGGTTTTGCGATCCCAGGTCAGAATAATGAAAATCGAGATTGACATCCTGCACATGAAAACCGGTACCGGGTATTTTCATGCCAATTTTAAACAGGATGCCTTCGTCGGGTTGTATGCGGATGATTAGCTGATTATCCGAATTCATGCGTCCTTCATCAAAGCAGAACAACCGGTGAGGAGTTGGCCTGAAATGGACAACGATTTCTGTTACCCTTACCGGGAGGCATTTTCCTGTACGGATATAAAACGGTACTCCTCCCCAGCGCCAGTTGTCAATAAAAAGCCTCAGGGCCACATAAGTTTCTGTTCGGGAATCAGATGCCACGCCCGGTTCACTTCTGTACCCGTTGTGCTTTATACCGCGCACCATCGACTCGGTGTATTGGCCCCGGATCACGTCACTCCCTATATTTTCAATACGTCTGACGGAATGAAGCACCTTGAGGGTTTCGTTGCGGATATCGTGTGCATGAATGCGGGTGGGGGGCTCCATGGCAATAAGCGATACCAGCTGTAACAGGTGATTCTGTACCATATCGCGCAAGGCTCCTGATTTGTCATAGTAGCCTCCGCGGCCTTCCACCCCAATGCTTTCAGCGGCGGTTATCTCCACATGATGTATATAATTCCGGTTCCAGAGCGGTTCAAAAATACCGTTGGAAAACCTTGTCACCATTACGTTTTGAACGGTTTCCTTCCCCAGGTAATGATCAATGCGGTAGATCTGGTCCTCATCGAAACATTGGAGAAGATGGTTGTTTAACAATTGGGCGGATTTCAGGTTAATCCCGAAAGGTTTTTCAACTATGATCCGTTTCCAGCCGTTATCATTCGCTGTAAGGCCGTTAATACTTAGTCCCGAGGCAACGATCTCATACAGGGAGGGAGGTGTGGCCAGGTAAAAAATACAATTTCCGCCTGTACCATGGGCTTGCTGCAATTCGTCAATTTTAGTCCTGATGCTTCCGTATTCTGAAGTGTCCATTGTATTTACCGAAATGTAATGAAGCATTGAAACAAATGCTTCAATTACATTTTTACCAGGTGTTTTATCACCCGTTTTTGAGAGTTCCGTTGAGATTTTTGTCCTGAATTCTTCTGATGAAAATTCCTTCCGGCCGACACCAAGA
Source organism: Bacteroidales bacterium (assembly GCA_035299085.1). Lineage (NCBI taxonomy): Bacteria > Pseudomonadati > Bacteroidota > Bacteroidia > Bacteroidales > Bacteroidales bacterium. The sequence continues at coordinate 58,881 of DATGXG010000011.1, forward strand.
ATGGCAAAGCCATCAGGAAGCAATTGCTGTGAGAAGATTTCAAATAGTGCCGGTATTAACTTCCGGCTGGTTAAATCACCTGACGCGCCAAAGATAACAAGAAGCTGATTTTCCAATACTTTCATCCGATACTAAATAATTTCATTATAAAAATACCAAAAAAAAATGTTAATTATGCGTTTCAGATATTCACGGGATCTAAGATGAGCCGTAAATTATACATAATATTTATCCTGCTGTTCCTGTTTTCGTGGCATGCATTTGCACAGGATGAAACCGAAACCATGGTATCCGAGAGCTTCCTGATCAAATCCGCAGAGGAGGGTGATTCAGTCCAGGTAAAAACTCTTGTTCGTTCAGGGGTAAATCCCAATTGTACAACATGGGAAGGTGTCACACCTCTGATGTTTGCTTCGCAAAACGGCCATATTAACATAGTAAAGTACCTTCTGTATGCAGGAGCCAAGCCGAACTTACAGGCCGTCGATGGTAACACGGCATTGATACTGGCTATACAGACCGGGCAGATAGCCATTGCAGAAACACTGATACAAAACAAGGCCGATATTAACATGGCTAATAATGATGGTGTCACACCTCTTATGCAGGCGATCATGGTGGATAGCTTTTATATTCCCGATATGTTGATTTATTACGGGGCAAAAGCAGGCGACAAAGATAAAAAGGGTCGGACAGCCCTTATGCTGGCAGCCATGTATGGCAGCTATGATATTGCCCTGGAACTGCTTCAGGCCGGTGCAGGTGTCAATGATACTGATGAAGAAAAGAACACAGCCCTGCATTATGCCACATTGAACGGGAACAGGCAGGTGATGGATCTGCTGATCGTAAACGGCGCTGAAATTGATGCAAGAAACACATCAGGATATACTCCTTTGTCAACTGCTGTAGCGCAAAATAATTACAAGGCCGTTGTTTCATTGGTCGGCTACGGGGCCGATGTGAACAACCCGATCACCCGTTCACTGAATCCGCTCGCACTGGCACTTAACAATAGAAGTGACTCCATAGTGCAAATTCTCAGGATCAATGGTGCAGAACAAATAAAGCGTCCCGATTTCAACCAGGTATTATTCGGGTTAAACTACATTTTTAATGAAAGCGACAAACAACTTGGCTTTAGTTTGGGTATCCATGATTCACGGTTTCATTTTATGCCTTCGATCGGCTATTCATTCAGACCCCAGGCTATAAGAGTCCTTGAGAAAGGAAAGCACAATGAAATGTACCAGTACTGGGAAAGGCGGCATTACATATATGCAACACTGGATAAGGGTTTTCTTGTGCAGCAATTCAATAAGAACCTCAGCACCGGTGCCTGGGCCGGTTTGTCAGGTGTTATTACATTCGGAGGCTACAAAGGATCTTCGTTATCGCCGGATACCCGCTTTATACTGGCACCGCGCGCCGGTATGTACCTGAAATTCTCAAATGCAAGGTTACGGTTCTTCTATGAAATTATGGACCTGCATCTTACCGGATATAATTACGACTGGTTCGGAGTATCACTTGATCTCCTCTTTGATACAGGAAAAGGAAAATTGAGGTTCCCTTAAAAAGAAGTTATGAAAACAACGATAGTTCTGATTTTATTCGTCATAATGGTCAGTTCATGTAATGAAAAAATATTCACTGCTGATGTGAACTGTGATGAATGTTATATTGATAAGCCGGATAAAGCAGATTTGGCAATTTCAGTCACCATTAACTACAAATATCCCCGGGTTCCGCTTGTGATTTATAAAGGAAATATTGAGGCCAACGATATTGTTGCCATTGATACTGCCGAGTCAAGCCCGTATTATATTTATGTGCCAACTGAGCAGTATTATTCGGTTAAGGCTGAATACAGCAAGGACACAGTAACTACTTACGCAGTGGATGGAACGCACCTTAGATCGCTATCGGTTAACGATGCCTGCGATTCAAAATGTTATGTTATTACGAATGAAAAGCTGGATGTCCAACTGAAAAAGGAATTCCAGTGATTATTGCATCATCACAATGTCAACAACCGAATTTCCGGGTTTCTTGTCTTTGTACCTGATAAGAATATCATAGAAAGCAGTCTTGTTGCAAACAAAACCCACAGTCTCAAAATATTTCTCATTCAACGAATTGGTAAGTATCATCGTATCTCCGTCAAGCAGTTCCATAACGGCCTGCCCTGCGTAATTGTCGAGATGATTGGTGATTTTAAATTTATACGAAGTCCCTTTGTTCAGCTTAATTGTCATGAAATATTCGTTTTCATAATCTTTCGGACTGACCTTTTCAAGCTTAAATCCAATCTGCTTAAGAAATATTTCTTTTTGCTGGGCAAACCCATTCATTCCCAAAAGAAAGAGAACCCCCAGTATTAAAATTTTTCTCATAATCACTATTAATTTCATTACAAAAGTAAAAATAAGTTCCACTTCAGCATTCAGAGTTATGAACTATTGAACACGTTTAATGGCCAGCCAGCTGTAATCATTGTCGAGCATGATCAGCTTAGCGTTTTCCGAAACCCGGCTTGTAGTTGATTTTGCTAACCTTTCAATTGTTTTTGAAAGCCTTGCCCTGTACTCTTTCTGGTCGAGTCCTGTGCAAACTGTCTTTCCGTTTCTCATGTAGAACAGAGCTTTCACCTGGCATTTTTCATCCGTTCCGTTCAGGGCTTCTTCCAGTGCACCAAGCCTGCTCCATTTTCCTGAAGCAACTGACCACCAGTTGTGCGCTCTTTCGATGCTTAATTTTTTTATCAGGTCTCTTTTCTCTGTTTCATTCATCGTTTCCATTTGGGTCAGGTTATCACCTGTACTGAAATATTCTGTAAAAGTCTTTTTAAGGAAATCATTCAGTTCTTCCGCCGGCAAATGAAAACCTGTAAAACCGAAATTCTTAAATGTCAGTTCTTCAAGCAGCCATCCTGCACGGATACAAGCCATGTCAATATCATAATCAATAATTTGCCCATGTCCGAAAAATCGCTCGGCACCAGGATATATCAAATCCCCCGTATTTTTAAGTTTCAGGATCTGGCCATTGTTCAGGAGTTCAATCAATCCCGGGATTCCTTGTTCGCCCAGGTTTTCAATATTTTCTTTTGCAGCGATCACTGTTGGCCAGTCGTTTGATAAAAATTGCTCAAATAATTCCTTAACATTCCCGTCCCCGGCTGAAACAGGAATGAGGAAACCCAAGAAAAGCAGGTGGAAAAAGATTTTTTTCATAAAAATTGAATAATGATTTTGAAATCTTTCTTTATTACGAAAATGATTCGCAAAGAGTTGCCATGTCAAAAGCATTTTGATTGTTTGCTGGGTGTTAAAAACAAGCTATATTCGCAATGAGAATGAGGAATCATCATGGATCAGATCAATTGGGGTATAATAGGTTGCGGCAATGTTACTGAAAAGAAAAGCGGACCTGCTTTCGGTAAAGTGAAAGGTTCCAAGGTCATGGCCGTTATGCGTCGTGATGCCGTCAAAGCGGCTGATTATGCAAAAAGGCATAATATTTCACAATGGTATAGTAATGCCAACGATATCATCAACCATACTGATATTAACGCGGTGTATGTTGCCACGCCCCCTTCGAGCCACGCAGAATACGCCATAAAGGCAATGGAAAAAGGAAAGGTTGCTTACGTTGAAAAACCTATGGCAACTAATAACGACGAATGCAAAAGAATGCTGGATGCTTCAATAGCCACAGGACAGCCTTTGTTTGTAGCCTATTACAGGCGATACCTGCCTTACTTCATCAAGGTAAAGGAAATCCTTTCTTGCGGAGTGCTGGGCAACTTATTATATGCAGAAATTGATTTTCATATATCTCCCAGGCAGGAAGATTTTGACAGGGACAATTTACCCTGGCGACTTAAGCCTGAAATTGCAGGAGCCGGATATTTCTACGACCTGGCCTGTCATCAGCTTGATCTTTTCGAGATGTTTTTCGGCCAGGTAAAGGCCGTCAATAGCAAATCGTTCAATCGCCGGGGATTATACACTCCCGAAGACACTGTTTTTGCACTTTTGGAATACCAGTCGGGTTTGCCTGTAAAAGCCTCCTGGTGTTTTGCTGCCGGCAACCAGGAGCATCGCGACATTCTTAAGATTTACGGTAGCCGGGGTTCCCTTGAGTTTTCAACTTTCGATTTTACTCCTATCCGGTTGAATACAGAAGATGGCCTGCAGGAATTTCTTCCTGAAAACCCTGAGAACATCCAATACTGGTTTATCCGCAATATGGTGGAGCAGCTTCAGAACGAAGGCCCTGTGTTTGGAAACGCTGAAAGCGCAGTACGCACAAACGCCCTGATGGATAAAATACTGAATAAGAATTTATGAAAGTTGTTGCTGATGATAAAATCCCCTTTCTTAAGGGTGTTCTTGAACCTTTTGCAGACATCGTGTACGTAAACGGTTCGAAAATAAGTTCTGATCATTTGCGTGATGCCGATGCCCTTCTGATCCGCACACGTACTATTTGCAACGAGGCATTGTTAAAAGGATCGGGTGTCAAATTTATTGGAACGGCAACAATAGGCCATGATCATATTGATACCGCCTGGTGTGAATCGAATGGCATTACCTGGAAAAACGCCCCCGGATGCAATGCATGGTCGGTAAGGCAATATATAACTTCCACTCTTTTCAACCTGGCAGCCATACATCAGTTTGATCTTTCTGACAGGGTTCTTGGTGTGGTAGGGGTAGGCAACGTCGGCAGCAAAATTGTAAGAACAGCCGAACTGATGGGCATGCGGGTATACCTTTGCGATCCGCCAAAAGTGCGTGAAACAGGAGCATGCGGATTCATATCGCTGAAAGGTATTTTGCGTGAATGCGATATTCTTACATTCCATGTACCCCTGAACCGCGATGGTGAAGATAAAACATGGCATATGGTTGACGCGGGTTTGCTTTCATCGGTAAATCCCGGCACCATCATCATCAATTCATCCCGCGGAGAGGTGGCTGATGGCACGGCTCTGAAAGCGGCACTCAAATCGGGTAAAATTTCAGGTTTCGTGCTGGATGTATGGGAAAACGAACCGGATATTGACCTTGAGCTGATGGCCCTGTGCGACCAGGCAACACCTCATATTGCAGGTTATTCAGTGGATGGCAAAGCCACTGGCACAGCCATGATCATTCATGAACTGAGCCGGTATTTCAACCTGCCTCTTGAAAAATGGGAAGCAACGGGTCTTCCTGAACCGGATGAACCGGTTATACACATTGACTGCACCGGTCTTCAAACCCATGAAATCATAAGAAAGGCTGTATGGCATACTTATGATGTGAAGGCAGATGACACAAGGCTGAGGTCTGACCCTGCTTTGTTTGAAAAATTACGGGGCGATTATCCGCCAAGGCGTGAATTCGGGGCTTTTACCGTAAAGCTTTCAGGACCAGGCAGTGCAGCTGGTATGATTCTTCGGAAAATGGGTTTCATTGTAATATAATCTACTAAAATCACTCAAATGAACGAAAAAGCAGATATCGGCCTGATTGGCCTGGCAGTAATGGGCGAAAACCTTGTTCTTAATATGGAGAGTAAGGGCTTTACAGTGGCGGTCTTTAACCGCTCTGTCGAGAAAGTCGATAAATTCCTTAACGGAAGAGGAAAAGAAAAAAAATTCATAGGCGCTCACGATATTGCTGAATTTGTTCTGAGTATTAAACGGCCCCGAAAAGTAATGATGCTTGTTAAAGCCGGCCAACCGGTAGATGATTTCATTGAACTGCTGATCCCTCATCTTGAAAAGGATGATATTATTATTGACGGCGGTAATTCGCATTTCCCCGATACAATAAGGCGAACCGCTTATGTTGAAAGCAAAGGCTTACTGTACATTGGTACCGGCGTGTCAGGCGGTGAGGAAGGTGCTTTGAAAGGTCCTTCAATCATGCCGGGAGGATCTCCGGCAGCATGGGAATCGGTTAAACCTATTTTCCAGGCAGTGGCTGCCAAAGTGGAAAACGGTATTCCATGTTGCGACTGGGTAGGAGAGAACGGTGCCGGACATTTTGTAAAAATGGTGCATAATGGTATTGAGTATGGTGACATGCAACTCATTAATGAAGCGTACCATATCATGAAGGATCTTTGCGGGCTTACTTATGATGAAATGTACAGGACATTTGCAGCCTGGAACGAAGGTGAACTCGACAGCTATTTGATTGAGATCACAAGAGATATCCTTGGTTTTAAGGATGAGAATGGAGAGCCGCTTGTGGAAAAGATCCTTGACACTGCAGGCCAGAAAGGTACCGGAAAATGGACAGGTATTGAAGCCCTTAATCTTGGAGTGCCTCTTACTTTGATTGTGGAAGCTGTTTTTGCCCGGTCACTTTCATCCTTTAAAGATGAAAGGGTTAAAGCATCAAAGATCCTTACCCGTGTGAAACCCGATTATAGCGGAAATAGGAAAACACTTGTAGGTGATATAAAACATGCTCTGTATGCTGCAAAGATTGTGTCATATGCCCAGGGTTACGCCCTGATGAGGAGTGCGGCCCAGGAGTATAAATGGAACCTCAATTACGGTGGTATTGCACTGATGTGGCGGGGTGGATGTATTATCAGATCGGCTTTCCTGGGTAAAATTAAAGAAGCGTTCGACAGGAATTATAACCTCGAAAACCTGCTCCTTGATCCCTATTTCACACAAACTGTGCTCCAGGCACAGGAAGGATGGAGAAGAGTGGTTTCGGCAGCTGTTGAACAGGGAATTCCTGTTCCTGCCATGTCGTCAGCCCTTGCCTATTTTGACGGGTACCGCTGCGAGCGTTTGCCTGCCAACCTGTTACAGGCTCAGCGCGATTACTTTGGCGCACACACATATGAACGGACCGACCAGCCCCGTGGACAGTTCTTCCATACCAACTGGACGGGAAGGGGAGGGGACACTGCTTCAAGTACGTATAATGCATAAACGTCATTGCGAGGAGCTTGATATATGATTGATTATAGAAGGATTACTGTCGACGAAGCAATCTGCCAGCACAGGAAGAACTGTTCTGGCAGATTGCTTCGTCGCAATAAATATTACTATAATCAATCATTTTTAATGCTCCTCGCAATGACGAACTTTTCTTGGCCTGTTTTTTGTGTATATTTGTCATGAATTTGGTTCTTTGAATATTTGGGGCTGTTTTGGCTTTGACAGCAGATTAGCAGGTAAGTAAGCATGCCGGGCTCCGCACGGTATCCCGTTAAACTACAGTGCAAACAATTAAATGGCGAAGCAAATTACGCGCTTGCTGCCTAATCGAAGTTTAGTAGATTAAGGCTTTATTCCGGCACAAGGTGTCTGAACAAGCTGTTCCTCCGTGGCCATGCTTTACGGCGGCGGATCAAGGGGCACATAAAAGGTAAAGCTGGCCGGGTGATATCTCTTAAACCAGGCGAGAAAATAAGAGGATAAGATACGGATGGGCCGCCTGATGCCAGTCCGTGTACGAAAACCAATATCACGCTAAGCATGTAGAAACCTTATTGGCGGTTTGTTTGGACCCGGGTTCGAGTCCCGGCAGCTCCACAAGAAAAATTTGCGATTGGAAGAAATTTACGATTTACGATTGGAAGGAATACCCCTAAAATCGTAAATCGTGAATTGTCGATGACTGAAATATGTTGACCAAAAAAAGGAGGTTAACATGATGTCAAAAGTAAGTATTCTGGATCAGGAAAAAAGAGCATTATTTAGTCGTAGGTTCAGCGATGACTTTAAAAAAAAGAAAGTCAAGGAACTTGAGACAAATTTGGTATCGATTAATGAAATTTGTAAAACATACGGTGTGTCAAGGACAGCCGTATATAAATGGATTTACAAATTTTCAATTATGGCTAAAAAGAATGTAAGACAAGTGGTAGAAGCCAAGAGCGATACCCAAAAAATTAAGATGCTTGAAGAAAGGATTAAGGAGCTTGAGCGGGTCATCGGCAAAAAGCAGCTTGAGATAGAGTTTAAAGACAAGATGATCGAAATAGCAGGCATCGATAAAAAAAAACTAAGTTCGAAACTCTCATCTGGTACACCTACAACAGATCCGAACACGGGAAAAAAATGAAGGATGTACTAGAAGTTGCAGGAACAAGTAAACAAGGCTTTCATCAGATGTTAAAAAGACGCTATAACAGCCAGGAGAATCGGGAACAATTACTTCCTATTATACACAAGCTTCGAAAAGATCATCCCAGGATGTCAGCAAGAGATATGTATTTACTCTTGCGGCCACAGCACATGGGGAGGGATCAATTTGAACGGTTTTGTTTAAGCCATGGCTTTCGGGTAAAACGTCTGAAGAATTACCGTGTAACTACAAATAGTTATGGTGTTACTCGTTTTGCGAATCTGATCCGGGATAAAAAGTTGACAGGTATCAACCAGGTTTTTGTGAGCGATATAACCTATTTTGAGATTGGACCAAAATGCCATTATATCACACTGATAATGGATTTATACAATAGGGAAATAGTTGGTTGGTCTTCCAGTAATAATCTAAGAACGGAAAGCACCACCATACCGGCATTATACCAATTGTATCAAACTCGAGGTAGAGATAATGTAAAAGGGGCCATTTTCCATTCAGATGGAGGAGGACAATACTATTGCAAAGAGTTTTTAGCACTCACAAAAAATATCCTAGAGAACTCAATGACAGAAGAAGATGTATATGAGAACTCGCATGCGGAAAGGCTTAATGGCACAATAAAAAACAATTATCTTTATCCATATAATCCAAAAGATGGATCAGCTTTAATAAAGATGTTGAATAAGGCAGTATTCATGTATAATAACGGAAAGCCACACTGTGCACTCGGAAAACAAACACCAGTAAGCTATATGAGGCATACTGTTGATAACGAGAATAACTCCAAAGCGAGTTATTTCCCGTTATCAACAGTATATCATATACATACAAATAATAATTTAATTAGTAACAAAAAAGTCAACGTTATTTAGGCATTGACAAATCGTAAATCGTGAATCGTAAATCGTAAATCGTAAATTTCTTCTAGCTTTTATAATAACTTATATTCCTCACGGTAACCCTGCTGATATTACCGTCGAGTAACTGGGTTTGCTGGATCCAGTTTCCTGCCTCGTCATATTCATATTCATACACAAACCTGAATTCTTTGTTGCTCGCCGGAAGAATAATTTTGGCTTCAATCACATCATTATTATCATTTCTTTTGAAACGCCTCACTGCTTCTATATTTCCCTTACCATCCTTTTTTGTTTCCGAAATCACCTGGCCGTTTGAAATTTCATATGTTACTGAACCCACAACATCCCCATCCGCATTCAATGTTATAGTTTCAGCAAGGTCATTTCCATTGTACCTGTTTTTATAAATAGCCTGTTTTTTGCCTTTCTCATCCAGGACTTTCACCTTTGAAACTTTGTTACCGGCGAATACATACTGTTCCTTTCCGGCTTCTGTACCGCCAATGAATTTATCGATCTCCCTGCATTGCCCGTTTTGATTATAGCAATATTTTGAAACCATCGTTATATCGCCGTTTCCGTCGAACAAAGAGCTTTCAGTCACATTGCCTTGCTCATCGTATGTCATTGCTGTCTGCCTGCATTCCATTATATCGGCAAAAGGACAGCAAATGCTACCCTGGTTATTGTGGATTGTTTTTGTGAGACTCTTCACTTTCCCTTTCAGATTGGCAGCTTCAAGGTCGGTTTTGATCTGAGTGTTTTGTGTGGTGCATGAAACTGCCGGTATGGCAATAAGGCAGAGAAATAACATCTTCTTCATGGTATAGCAGGTTTTTATTTCGAATTTAAATAAACCTGTCTTATGCCTGATTAAAATGAAATTAAAAATTTGTAATCCTTATTTAAAGCTGGCTGCGACTTCCTGGCATACTGGCTTTCAATTTCTTAATTTCATTGAAATGCTCCATTGTTGTGCGCTCCTTCTCCAGCCTTGTCTTTTGCTTGTAATCTTCGAATTCTTTCAGAAGGTCAGTGAGTTCTTTCCTCGTTTTAAGGGTTGTTGTACGGTTTTGCTTAAATGTAAGATATCCTATAACAAGCATGGCTACAAGGATCCCTAAAATGGTCCACATTATTGTATTATAGGTAGCCTTATGGATTTCAATTCCAAGGATCCGGATGCTGTTTTTTGTCCTTGTCATGGATTCGAGGTTGTTATTGGTCGAAGCAAGGCTTTGATTTATCGAGTCAATTCGGTTATTAAGCCTGTTTTTCTCCGTGATCAGATTATTGATTGTCTTTTTTGAACGGGCAAGAGAGTCATTAATATTCTTAGCCAACAACTGAAAGATATCTTCACGGACTGCACGGAAATTCTCATAAACCCTTGTATGCTCCTGGGTAAAATTCAATTGTTCGGGAATACTCTGACTACGGTATTCTTCCGGAATCGGCTGACTGTTGCTTTTGAGTGAAAGGGACAAAAACGCGATAGCGATCAAACTGATTTTAAGTAACGGATATTTCATTTTAACGAAAATTTAAGCCTAATTTCCTACATAACGATTGAATGTACTGATTTAGTATAACAAAATGCAAACTCAGTTGTTCCGCGACTAACGGTTATTGAGCTTTTTTCAACGAACTGATCATCTGTAACGGATCTTCTGCTTTAAAAACGGTCGTGCCGGTAACCAGCACATTCATGCCGGCATTAAAAAGTGCACCGGCATTCGACAGGGTAATGCCGCCATCAACCTCAATCAATGCGTGCGAATTTGATTTTTCAATCAGTTTCCTCGTATTCTCAACTTTCCTTAATGATGATTGTATGAATTTCTGCCCTCCGAAACCCGGATTTACCGACATGATCAGGATAATATCTGCCATGTCGATTACTTCTTCAAGTGCGCTTACAGGAGTATGCGGATTAAGTGTCACTCCTGCTTTCATGCCCAGTTCATGGATTTTCTGGACCGTTCGGTGCAGGTGTTTGCAGGTTTCCACATGCACTGTAAGATGATCAGCCCCTGCATCCCTGAAATCTTCAATGTAGCGGTCGGGATCAACGATCATCAGATGAACATCGAGAGGCTTCCGGGCAAGATTTTTAACTGAACGAACAACCGGTATACCGAAAGATATATTGGGAACAAAAACGCCGTCCATTACGTCAATGTGAATCCAATCGGCTTCACTGTTGTTAATCATTTCAACATCACGGCCAAGATTGGCAAAATCAGCTGCAAGAATAGAAGGGGCAATATACCGGGTCATAATTATTTTTTGTCTGCGCAAAAATAAGAAAGTTTAACCGGTTTGCCCAACCTGTTTTTAAATTGACTGTCAGCCTAAATAAACCTTCAGTAATTTGCACCGGGTTGCGTTTTTCAGTCGCTTGATCGCTTTTTCCTTGATTTGACGGACTCTTTCGCGGGTGAGGTTGAACTCCTGGCCTATTTCCTCAAGTGTATACTGATATTTGGTGTCCAGTCCGAAATAAAGTCGCAGGATATTGGCTTCACGGTAAGTTAATATGGATAAGACCCTTTCTATTTCACGTCGGAGTGAATCGGTAAGAAGGCCTTTGTCCGGACTGCTTGCATCTTTGCTTAGTAGCACATCATAAAGTGTGCTTTCTTCATCGTCTTTAATTGGAGCATCCATTGAAACATGCCTGCTGGCACTTTTCATGGCATCTTTTACATCATCAGTCGCCATTTCAAGCATTTCGGCAATTTCAAGCACAGATGGCTCCCTTTCATAACGTTGTTCAAGATCAGAAAAAGCCCTGTTGATTTTGTTTATCGAACCTATTTTATTGAGTGGAAGTCTTACTATCCTTGCCTGTTCGGCAAGGGCTTGCAATATCGATTGCCTGATCCACCATACGGCGTAAGAAATGAATTTAAATCCCCGTGTTTCATCAAAACGTTGCGCGGCTTTAATAAGTCCCAGGTTGCCTTCATTAATCAGATCGGGCAGGCTTAGTCCCTGGTTCTGGTATTGTTTTGACACAGAGACAACGAACCGGAGATTCGCTTTTATAAGCTTTTCAAGAGCTTTGTGATCGCCCTTGCGAATGCGGGATGCGAGTTCAACTTCCTCTTCGGTTGTAAGCAAATCCACTTTACCTATTTCGTGGAGATACTTGTCGAGCGAAGGTGTCTCACGGTTGGTGACTTGTTTGACAATTTTTAATTGTCTCATATGAAATGGTTTAGGGTTGCTTTAGTACAGGGCTGGAATACATAGGTCTTATAAAATTAACAAATTTTATCACTCGTTATTCAATAAAAAAATATCTTTTCGGTTGTGTATTTGTTATGAAATCCGTATTATTGCATCAGAATTCCCGAGCAAATTCCATCAACATATACGTTTCTAGTCCCTATTCCTTTTGCCAAGCAAGCGAAATTGTTATTTTGATGTCGATTGAAACTCTTTAAAATAAATCAATCTTAATTTATGTATGATATTTTAGAGCTTAATAAAAAGCTTCTTCCTGAACTTAAGGATATAGCAAAGCAGTTAAATGTAAAAAAGGCAGACCTGCTGCGGAAACAGGACCTCATTTACAAAATTCTCGATCAACAGGCCATTCTGGCTACCGAAGCTAAAAAAACCGAGCCTTCAAGGCCCGAACCTGCCAATCATAATGCTGAAATGAAAAGGAGGGGTCGCAGGCCCCGCCGTCCTGAAAACGAAAAATCCGAACTTGTATCCGAAGCCAAGCCGAGTGAACCTGAATATGTAGCTCAGCCTGTTGCTGAATCTCAGGCTGCCGAAAATACGGTTGTACCTGTTGCTGCAAGTGCCCCGGTTGCAGAAAAAAGAGCTGATCAACCTGTACAGTCGAATGATAAACCCAAAGGAAATTTTTTCAGCAGGGCTTTTGATAATAAAAGATCACCGGGTGATTTCAGAAAAAGAAATGATTTCAGGCGCTTTGAAAAGAATCAGCCTAGGAATGATTCATTTGAAAAACCTGTGAATGATGAATACAGGGCTCCTAAAGGTCCAGATTTTGAAGAGCTTGTGCCACCTGAAATGGAAATCGAGGAACAAGTGATACCGGCAGAAAACGACGGCGAACAGCAACAACAACCTGCTGCTGCGATGCCTCCTGAATCCAAGCCCCGGTACGAACAGATGAAGTCGTTCGAAAGAAAAGCCCAGGATAAACCTTCAGAATTTGACGGTATAATCACCTGCCAGGGTGTTCTTGAAATAATGCCCGACGGTTATGGCTTCCTGAGATCGTCAGATTACAATTATCTTAATTCACCAGATGATATTTACGTTTCACAGTCGCAGATAAAACTTTTCGGGCTGAAAACAGGTGATACAATTACCGGTACAATCAGGCCTCCCAAAGAAGGAGAAAAATATTTCCCGCTCATCAAAGTAATCGAAATCAATGGTCGCAATCCCGAGTTTATTCGTGACCGTGTACCTTTTGATTATCTTACTCCACTTTTCCCCAACGAAAAGTTCACGCTTGTTAAACCCGGTGTAAAAACAAATCTGTCAGCCCGTGTTGTTGACATGTTTGCTCCTATCGGCAAAGGTCAGCGTGGTCTCATCGTTGCTCAGCCCAAAACGGGTAAAACTATTCTTCTCCAGGATATAGCCAATGCAATCGCTGCAAACCATCCCGAAGTCTATCTCATTATCCTCCTTATCGACGAGCGTCCTGAAGAGGTTACTGAAATGGCAAGAAATGTAAACGGCGAAGTGGTTTCTTCAACTTTCGATGAACCGGCTGAACGACATGTGAGAGTGGCTAACATGGTTATTGAAAAAGCAAAGCGCATGGTTGAATGCGGCCATGATGTGGTTATCCTTCTTGATTCAATTACCCGTCTGGCCAGAGCCTTCAACACCATTGCGCCAGCATCGGGCAAGGTACTTTCAGGAGGTGTTGATTCAAATGCACTCCAGAAACCCAAGAGATTTTTCGGGGCAGCCCGAAATATCGAAAACGGTGGTTCACTCACCATTATCGCCACCGCACTTACCGATACCGGTTCGAAAATGGACGACGTTATCTTTGAGGAATTCAAGGGTACCGGTAATATGGAGCTCCAGCTCGACCGTAAACTGTCGAACAGAAGAGTTTACCCTTCAATCGACATCACTGCTTCAAGTACACGTCGCGAAGACCTGCTGCTTGATAAGAACTTCCTGAACAAGATCTGGGTGCTCAGAAAGTACCTGACCGATATGAACTCCATCGAAGCAATGGAATTCCTGCGGGAACGACTTGCCAAGACCGACTCCAACGAGGAGTTCCTGATATCCATGAATGGCGAATAAAACAATTTTACCCCTTCTGATCAGGAAGGGGTAAAATTTACACTACACTTCTGCGTTTTGTCTGATATTTACCAAACAGGGAAACTTTAACACAGTCCTTATCGTATTCTGTTCTTTACCTACACCCTGGCAGCCAAACAGGTTCTTTATTTAAAATGAAAATGAATTAAGAACGCATTGTTAATAAAATAACAATCTATCGTATTTTATTGTATTTTTGTGGATTCTTTTAAAAAATAGTAATATAAAGTAGTAATTATAAGGGAGTTAAGATGACCACTAAGAAAAATTTTGTAACTTGTGACGGTAATTATGCTGCCTCTCATGTAGCTTACATGTTCAGTGAAGTTGCAGCTATTTACCCCATTACCCCTTCCTCGACCATGGCCGAATACGTTGACGAATGGGCAGCCAATGGCAAAAAGAATATGTTCGGTGAAGAGGTAAGGGTTCTCGAAATGCAATCCGAAGCCGGTGCTGCCGGTGCTCTGCACGGTGTGCTGCAGTCAGGATCGCTGGGTTCCACTTTTACCTGCTCACAGGGATTGTTACTGATGATTCCAAATATGTATAAAATGGCCGGTGAATTATTGCCTGCCGTTTTCCATGTTTCAGCGAGAGCCCTTGCAGCCCAGGCACTGTCAATTTTCGGTGATCATAGTGATGTGATGGCTACACGCCAAACCGGATTTGCCATGCTGGCTACAAGCAGTGTTCAGGAAGTAATGGACCTTGCAGCCGTTGCACACCTGTCAGCTATAAAATCAAGAGTTCCTTTCCTTCATTTCTTTGACGGATTCAGAACTTCCGCAGAGATTCAGAAAATTGAGGTGCTTGAAATGGAAGATCTTGCCAAACTGGTAGATCAGAAATCATTGAAAGAATTCAGGGACAGGGCCTTGAATCCCGATCATCCTGTTACCCGCGGAACAGCTCAGAATCCTGACGTTTATTTCCAGAGCAGGGAAGCATCAAACCCTTTTTATGAAGCTCTTCCCGAGATCGTTGAAGGCTATATGAAGGAAATGTCAAAACTTACAGGTCGCGACTATACTCCTTTTAAGTATTATGGTGCCCCGGATGCTGAAAATATAATCATTGCAATGGGTTCGGTTACTGAAACCACCCGCGAAGTTGTTGACTATCTTAATGCAAAGGGTGCCAAAACCGGTTTGGTTACAGTTCACCTCTACCGTCCGTTCTCTGCAAAACGTCTGCTCAGTGTAATCCCGGCATCCGTGAAACGGATTACCGTTCTTGACCGCTGCAAGGAACCCGGTGCAAACGGCGAACCCCTTTATCTTGATGTAAAAGATGTATTCTATGGAACTCCGAATCCACCGATGATCCTCGGTGGCCGTTACGGATTGAGTTCAAAGGATACCACACCGATACAGATCATCACCGTGTTTGAAAACATGGCTGAAAAACAGCCCAAAATGCACTTCACGGTGGGTATCGAGGATGATGTTACTAATCTTTCATTACCTGTTAAGCCTGAAATCAGCATTTCAGAAAAAGGCACATTCGAAGCTAAATTCTATGGTCTTGGTTCCGACGGTACTGTAGGTGCCAATAAGAATTCTATTAAGATTATCGGTGATTCAACTGATAAGTATGCTCAGGCTTATTTTGCTTACGATTCAAAGAAATCGGGCGGTATTACCACATCTCACCTGCGTTTTGGCGATAAGCCCATCCGCTCGCCTTACCTGGTAAGCACACCCGACTTTGTTGCATGCCATGTGCCTGCATATCTCGAAAAATATGATATGCTCAAGGGCATTAAGACAGGAGGCACTTTCCTTTTGAACAGCATCTGGGATGCTGAGGAAACAAAAAAGATGCTTCCGGATAATGTAAAGAAAATTCTCGCCGAAAAGAAAATAAATTTCTATATCATCAATGCCACAAGGATTGCTGAGGAAATTGGTCTGGGCAATCGCACCAACACCATCATGCAATCAGCATTCTTCAAAATTGCGAACGTTATTCCGTTTGAAGATGCCATGGGACAGATGAAAAAGGCCGTTATCAAGACCTTTGGACGTAAAGGTGAGGAAATAGTTAACATGAATATTGCTTCAATCGATCGCGGAAGCAATGTAACAAAGGTTGACGTTCCCGCTGAATGGGCTAACATAGTGGTTAAGCCGAAAGCCGACACCCGCAACATTCCTGACTTTGTTAAGAATGTAGTTGAGCCGATGAATAATATGAAGGGCGATGATCTTAAGGTCAGCGCTTTCAAAGGCCGTGAAGACGGTACATTCCCTGCAGGCACCACCGTTTATGAAAAACGCGGGATTGCTGTGAACGTTCCTGAATGGATTGATTCATCCTGTATTCAGTGTAACCAGTGTGCTTATGTTTGTCCCCACGCTGCTATCAGGCCTTTCCTTCTTGATGAAAAGGAACTTGCCGGTGCCCCTGAAGGTACAAAAACTCTGAAAACCATTGGTAAAGGTTTTGAAGGTCTTCAGTACCGCATCCAGGTGAGCACTCTCGATTGTACAGGTTGCGGCGTTTGTGCCGAGGTATGTACATCAAAAGAAAAATCACTTGTTATGAAACCGCTGGCTTCACAGACAGCCGAGATAGGCCGCTGGAACTATATGACCGAACATGTTACCTACAAGGATAACCTTGTTGAAGTGGACAAATCGGTTAAAAACAGCCAGTTTGCCGAACCGTTGTTCCAGTTCTCCGGGGCTTGCGGTGGCTGTGGTGAAACACCTTACATAAAGCTTATCACCCAGTTGTTCGGTGACCGGATGATTGTTGCCAATGCAACAGGTTGCTCATCAATCTACGGTGGTTCTGCTCCTTCCACACCTTACGCTGCCAACAAACTTGGCAAAGGTCCGGCCTGGGCAAACTCACTGTTTGAGGACAATGCCGAATACGGCCTTGGTATAGCTCTGGGAGCCGACAAGCAAATGAAGAAAATCGCCCATATTATGCAGCAGGCGATTAACAATAATCCTGGTCTGTCTGAATCAACAATAGCTGTATTTAAAGAATGGCTTGAATCAACGACAGATGCAAAATTGTCGAAGGCAGCATCACAAAAGGTTATTGAAGCCCTTTCAAAGGAGAATAACCCGATTGCCAAAACCATTCTCGAACTGAAACAGTACCTTGTTAAGAAATCGATATGGGTATTCGGCGGTGACGGTTGGGCATATGATATTGGTTACGGCGGACTTGACCACGTACTGGCATCAGGTGAAAATGTAAATGTGCTGGTTGTGGATACCGAAGTATATTCCAATACAGGAGGTCAGGCTTCCAAATCAACACCTATCGGCGCAGTGGCAAAATTTGCTGCTTCCGGTAAACGCGTGAGAAAGAAAGATCTCGGCGCTATGGCTATGACTTACGGCTACGTTTATGTGGCACAGGTTGCCATGGGTGCAAGCCAGAACCAGTATCTCAAAGCTCTTCGCGAAGCAGAAGCTTATCCCGGTCCTTCACTTATCATTGCCTATGCACCCTGTATCAATCACGGTCTGCGTTCAGGCATGGACAAATCACAGGAAGAACAGAAACGTGCGGTTGATTCCGGATACTGGCACCTCTACAGGTATAATCCGCTTCTTGAAAAAGAAGGCAGGAATCCGTTTGAACTGGATTCAAAGGAACCCGACTGGTCAAAATTCCAGGAATTCCTTAACAGCGAAGTACGTTATACTTCACTTAAGAAAGCCTTCCCCAAGGAAGCCGACGAGTTGTTCAGGGCAGCCGAAGAAAATGCCAAATGGCGTTATAACGGCTACAAACGACTTGCTTCGATGGATTTTAGTACACAGGCAAAGTAATCTGAATCATACTTCAAAAAAGGCTGTCAACAAAACAGCCTTTTTTTTTTACTTTTGCAAAAATAAAATCAGGTTGGGAAGGATCCTGGCAATCGATTACGGACAAAAAAGAACGGGACTTGCAGTGACCGACCCTTTGCAGATCATAGCCAACAGCATTGGCACCCTACCTTCTGCAGAGGTCATGTCTTTTCTTGCTAAGTATACCGTTTCGGAAAAGGTGGATGCGTTTGTTGTCGGCTATCCCCGCCAAATGAACAATACACTGTCAGAATCTGTTAAGTTCATTGATCCGTTCATAGCCTCACTGAAAAAGGCTTTCCCGGGTATTACAGTATATCTGATGGATGAACGTTTTACATCAAAAATGGCTGTTCAAACTATGATAGCGGGTGGTGTGAAAAAGAAAGACCGCCAGAATAAAAGCCTAATCGATTCAATAAGCGCCACTATCATTTTGCAGTCCTTCATGGAACAAAAAGAGAGAAGAGAGGAGAGAGGGGAGTCCCAGAAATGAACACCGAACACCGCACACTGATTTAAGATTTAAGAAGATATACGAAACATCAAACATCAAACACACAATGATCTATCCCATAGTAGTATACGGTTCTCCCATACTCAGGCAGGTTGCCCGTGATATCACTGCCGAAGAATACCCGAATCTGAAAACACTGGTTTCCGATATGTTTGATACTATGCATAAATCAGATGGAATGGGACTTGCCGCACCTCAAATCGGGAAATCGATACGGATTTTCGTGGTGGATGCCACGTCACTGGCAGATGAAGACCCTGCCCTGGCCGATTTCAAAAAAGCTTTTATTAATCCTAAGCTTGAATTACTGGGTGAAGAAACAATTATTATGAATGAGGGATGCCTTAGTATACCTAAAATCCGCGAGGATGTCGACAGGAGCAACAAGGTTAAGATAACCTATTTTGATGAGGACTGGAATCGATATGAAGAGGAGTATGAAGGACTGAAAGCACGGGTTATCCAGCATGAATATGACCATCTCGAAGGTGTGCTGTTTATCGACAAGATCAGCCCCTTACGCAGAAAACTCCTGAAAGGCAAATTGAATGATATCACCCGGCTGAAGGTGGATAATCTGCCGTATAAGATTAAAGTGATAAAGTGATTGTTTGAGTGAAGTTTGAACGCTTCGCTGTTTGAAGAAGAAGTTTGAAGGAAGTTTGAAAAAGGTTAAAAGATTTCAAACGATTTCATTCAAACTTTTCCAAACCATTTCAAACTTTCTCAAACTATATCACAGGGTATCTCTTAAAAATCTGCTCTGATTTAAGTAAAAGATCGATATACTGTGCACGTTTGTAAACAAACGGATCATTCGTTTTCTTATTCGAAAGTTTTCCTTTGAAATCCTCGATCTTACCGTATCTTTTCGACTCCATCCAGGCTTCGATATCCCTGATGATCGTTGAAATATATTCGATCTTGTTCTTATAAACGGTACTTACGATCTCAACACAATCGGCACCGGCCAGAAGCATTTTAACAGCGTCCGATCCGCTGTAAATACCTGTATTAGCACAAATAGATCCCTGGATTGTTCCGTAAACAAGTCCTGCAAACCGCAGGCTCAGTTTATGATCTTCAGGGTTGCTCAGGTTGAACGGAGAAAAATGCTCCTGTTTTTCAATATCGATGTCGGGCTGGAAAAGACGGTTGAATAAAACAAAACCGCTTACTCCGGCCTTATCCATCTTATAAATGATATTCAGAGGATTTGCGTAAAACGGACTCAACTTAACGCTCACAGGAATTTTTACTTTGGCAAGAACTTCCTTCAACACATCAAGCTGGAGATTGGTGACATCGCGTCCGTCGGTTTCTGTTTCACGCGGCACGTAAAAGAAATTCAGCTCAAGGGCATCTACACCGGTTTGCTCAAGAAGCTGGGCGTATTCACCCCATGATTCTTTATAAATAGCATTCAAACTGGCAATTACCGGAATGCCGACACTTTCTTTCACTTTGCGAACGCTTAACAAATGTTCTTCGGGGCCTGCATGCTCAATTGTCGGGAAAAGCTTGGTGCTTTCAGCATTCCGTTCGTTATATTCTTCCAGTTCATCGTTCAGCTGAGCTGATTCGAGCTGTATCTGTTCTTCAAAAAGCGATTTGTAAACGATTGCAGCTACACCTGCCTGTTCTGCACGTTTTACATTGTCAAGTTTGGTTACAAGATTACTTGCACCAAGAATTACGGGATTTTTTAGTTCAATCCCCAGGTACTTTGTTTTTAAATCAACCATGCCAAAAATCTTTAAATAAGTAAGTATTGAATGCTGTAACAAAAATAGAAATTTATATCCATTAACGGCTATTTCTGCAAAAATTACTTTACTCAAAAAATGTTAACAGGTATAAAAAATTACTATCTTTCAGTTAGTTACTGATTCAGTTACAGGCTAATGGAATTATCCCTTGTTATCAGCAGAAGGCCATTTCTGAAGCTGCTTTTCTGGTTCATGAGCGGCATTTATACATCACTTCTATTCGGATACCTGGATGCCATCTATCTTATCGTCCTGGTTTTTACCGGAATAACCCTTTTCGTCATATGTTGTGCACGGCCTGGATTCCATACACACTGGCAATCGGGACTGATAGCAGGCTTAATATTGTTCCTTGCAGGTGCCCTTTCGATGCAACTAACCAACAGGGCCCATCAAAAGATTGCTGCCGGCTGTTACAACGATCTGGCTTTAGTTGAAATCCGTGATGCCGTTAGTATTACAGATAAATCGGTTAAATCAACTGCCGTTATCCATTATCGTATTAAAAACCGGGCAATGATACGCGACGGGCAGCGCATTATTGTAGTTTTTGAGAAGGACTCTTCTTCAATTGTCCTCAAGCCGGGAACTGTATTACTTTGTAAAACAGATATCAGAAACATTTCTCCTCCTTCAAACCCTTTTGAATTTGATTACAGGAAATACATGGCTCGCAAAGGAGTGTTTAACCAGGCATATCTGAAGTCAGGAACCTGGAGGCTTTTTCAACAATACAAAACATTTTCTCCCCGCGTTGAGGCACTTAAAATTCAGCAGGAAATACTTAATCAATACAGGAAAATCGGATTGAACAACACGTACTACAGTATTCTTTCGGCTTTGACACTCGGATATAAAAATGACCTTGAAGCGTCAACAAAGCATGTGTTTTCTGAAACCGGGGTTATGCATGTAATGGCACTTTCAGGTTTCAATGTGGCTGTGCTGGTCTATGCGGCTGGATTTCTATTATTCTTTACATCCTGGATCAAAGGTGGTAAATTATTAAAAATTGCCGTCATTCTTTTTTTGATATGGCTGTTTGCCTTTGTTACCGGTTTATCACCCTCAGTGGTTAGGGCAGCTGTAATGCTGTCTTTTGTGCTTACAGGTAATGCCATTTCCAGGCGGATTAATACGGCAAATATCCTGTTTATTTCGGCTTTTGTGATGCTTGCCTTCTCCCCCTCACTGATCACCGATATCAGCTTTCAGTTGTCGTTTGCAGCTGTTCTGGGCATTATTGTATTTTATCCATTCTTTAACAGGCTGAATCCATTCAAAAACAAAATGTTTCAACGTATATGGCAAATGTTCTCGGTATCATGCGCGGCCCAATTTTCCACTCTGCCTCTGACACTATATTATTTTCACCAGTTTCCGGTATATTTCTGGATTACCAACCTGTTTGTCATACCTCTTGCTTCATGCATTATCTGCGCATCGGGGGTTTATCTCCTCGTTTCCTTTTTTAAGCCTGCCGCACTTGTGGCAGGAAAAGCCCTGACACTGCTATTGAAGGTACTCTTCGGAAGTTTATTGCTCACTGAAAAGCTGCCCTTTTCAGTTATTGAAAATATTTCGGTTGATTTCATGCAGGCATGTATAATTGCAGTGTTTCTCATCCTGCTGGCCATCCTGATGGGCCATCCTAAAAAGCATTTTTTATTTGTAACGGCAGGGTGTTTTGTTTTTTTTCTGCTGGTTACAGGAATGGCCCGTTCGGATTCATCCAGTCATGATGTCCTGCTTATCGGCAAGTTGAGGAACCACTCTGTTATCCACTTAATCACCCGGAATAAGTGTACAGTAATTTGTGATGAACCTGATAAAATCAGTGAGACGGCTATGAATTATGCCTTCACCGGTTTCCGGATTCATTACAGGGTTGCCGGCAATCTTTCGTATTTATCCGGTGAGCAACCTTTCGGATACCGGTCTTCTTTCCTGGGAAAAAACAAACTCTTTCGGGCAGGTGATAAAACCGTGCTGCTGCTTAATGACAGTTCAATATTGAAATGGCAGGCAGCAATACCCCTGGATATTGATGTTTTGATTGTAACAGGAAGTTGTGATGCATCCGATATGATTTTTACATTATTCAGGCCTGGTATAGTAATAACCGATTCATCAGTGGATTACAGGCAAAGAAGTGCCTGGGAAAAGCTGTGCGGTAAAAATGGTTTTGAATTTTATGATGTAAACCGGGATGGGGCTTACCTGCTTGAATCAATCTAAATTTCAACAATTCCGATTCCCTGGCGGGCAATGAAAGGAACAGGGCCTGTACAATCGATGACAGTTGAAGGGACATTATTACCATACCCCCCATCGATTACGGCATCTACAAGGTTTTTATAATGGTCGTAAATCATCTCCGGATCCGATGTATAATCAATTACCTGGTCCTCGTCGTGCACCGATGTGGTTAGCACCGCATTGCCCAGCTCCTTAACGATTTCGATTATTATGTTGTTATCGGGAATACGGATACCGATTGTCTTTTTACGGCTGCGAAAGATTTTCGGAACATTGCTGCTGGCTTCAAGTATAAAAGTGAATGGCCCCGGAAGGCATTGTTTCATCAGCTTAAACGTAGGATTGTTTACATGTTTGGCATAATCGGTGAGCTGGCTGAGACTATGGCAAATGAATGAGAAATTTGCTTTTTCAATATGAATTCCCTTGATCCTTGCAACCCGTTCAACAGCTTTATGACTGAAAATGTCACATCCCAGACCATATACAGTGTCTGTGGGAAACACCAGCACGCCGTTATCGCGCAGCAATTCAACGGCTTTCTGAACCTGACGCTGGCCAGGCGTTTCCGGATGGATTCTTAACAACATGGTTCATGAATAAGGGGGCAAAGATAACGTAAATCCTAATAATACTCATAGGTATAACGTGTGAGCACCCTGTATTTTGTTGCGGGGTAAAACGTATCGAGTGTAGTACAAAGCCCTTTCTCGTCGTATTGATAAGTAATGCGATTGAAATCTTCTTTAGGGTTTCTTCTCCATTTGATTTCAAGAAGGTTCCCCTTTGTATCATAGCTCATTGTTTTCTTAACAAACCGGCTGTTTCCGGGAGACTCTTCAGTTACTTCAATCAGATCACCGGATGGCCCGTAGTTATAAGTATTCCTTACGGTCATCTGGTTGAGTTTATAGCGGGCTTCTTCCTTCAGATTCTTGCGGTCGTCGTAATTGTAGGTCTTTTTTTCGACCGGATCAGGGCTTATTCCAAAAACAGATTCTTCAATAAGGTTTCCCCTGCTGTCATATATAAGCACGAGTTTCGAAGTGACTGTACCTGTCTTATTATATACAGCAACATTAGTTGTAACACCATCTTTTGTAAACACCCGTTTCTCCTGCAGTATAGTTCCTTTCAAATAGCGTATCTCTGTCATCACGCCTTTAGTGTCATAGGAATACAGGTTTTTGAAATTTTCTACACCGTCAAATCCGCTTTCCTCTGTAAGAAGATTCTTGTCGTTATAAACGTATTTCTTCTGGTATGATCCGTCACCTGAATTCCTTGTGTATTCGGTTTTATTGCCCTTTGAGTCATAACTGTATTTTTCAGTATGAAGCACGGTTCCTGCCGGGTTCAACGCGTTCACCTGAATTATGTCGCCTGTTGTGGCATAGGTTGTAACGGAAGTTTTAACACCGTTTTTATCGGGTTTTTCTCCGATATATTTATAATCCCAGCTATACTGATTCTTAACCTTGTTGCGGGCAATGTTCTGCTTGTTCTTCAAATCCTCGTTCTGACCATTGAGCTGAACAAATAAGCACAGAAACGTAAAAAATAAAAAATATCTCATGTAATAAACGCTTCGAAGTTAATGCCGTTGACCAAACTTAAGTTTTTACGGTTGACGGCCTTTAAAGTTTCGGATCATACGGAAGATTAATTGATTAATTTTGCCGTTTTGAACCTATTTAAAATGAATTTAAACAGATACCTTTCCCGCAAATATATCGGACTGGCCCTTGTAATTATTTTCATTGTTTTAAATGTTTTGTTCTTTTCATTGCGTGGCCTTGTATTGAGAAAGGCAATCGAAATCATCAATACAAAAATCAAATCGCATAATTACACGGCTTATTGGGAAGGAGCCCGTTTTCGAGGGTTGAAAACTGTTTTCATAAAGCAAATTTATATTCGTTCAGAATCCGGAAACAATGAGGCACAAATTGATTCGCTGTCTGCCGGAATCCGTGTAACCCCTCTCATATTCGGAAATATAAGATTTAAAAAAGTGCAGTGTACCTCGTTGATCTTGCGGTATCATTCCGATGATTCCATTGCAAAAGTTGAAGAGCTAAAGGAAATAAAGCCCGATTCAACAGGCGCACTTGATTTTCTGAAGGGAAAGGATTTTGCCGGAATGGCCTACAATACCATTCGTCGTTTTATCCATTATATTCCGGGAATCATGGATTTCAAACATCTTGAAGTCCGCCTTTACCAGAACGGTACCACGAGCATTGGCGTGTTGAATAATTTCAGACTGGACAGGAAACATTTGTCGGCGGATATAATCCTTTCGGATAAAACAACAAAAGTTTCAATGCCGCTCACAGGTATGTTCGACAGGCAGGCCTCTCTTGTCAGCATTGAACTCGTTCATACAGATACCGGCATGTTGCCTGTACCCCTTTTAAAGGAACGCTATGGTATTATGGCAGGATTTGATTCACTCTCTTTCAGTATGAATTTCTCTAAAAGAAACCGGCATCTGACTAATCTTACCGGACGATTTGGTTTTGCAGGACTCGTTCTTGGCGGAAAGCGACTGTCAACTGATAAGATCAGGATCAACGATTTCTATTCCTCATTTAAAATCAATTTAGGCAATGATTATATCGAAGTGGACAGTTCATCGGTCAGTGATTTGAACAGCATCCGGCTTCGGGCCTGGCTCAGGGTTGAAACCGGGGATTCGCTGCATATTCATTTTAAAATGTTGCCGCAGACATGGGATGCACAGGCCTTTTTCAGTTCGTTGCCGGAGGGGATGTTTACCAGTTTGATCGGAATGAAGGCAGAAGGAAAGCTTCACTTTTTTCTTGATTTTTCAGTGGATCCCGATAACCCGGACAGTCTGACATTCAACACCCGGTTAACAGGTGAAGATTTCAATATACAGCAATACGGAGCGGATGATTACAGGGTTCTAAACGGTAGTTTCAGGTACCAGGCATATGATAAGGGACGATTGATGGCAACATATATAGTCGGTCCCGAAAATCCGGGATTTGTGACAATCGACCAGATATCGCCGTTCTTAAAGGCCTCCGTGATGACATCGGAAGACGGCAGTTTCTACTTTCATAATGGTTTTAATGCCGATGCGTTCAGGGAATCGATTGCAACCAATATACGCGAAGGGCGCTTTGCAAGGGGAGGAAGCACTATCAGCATGCAGCTTGCCCGTAACGTTTTTCTCAACCGGAATAAAACAGTAGCCCGGAAAATTGAGGAGGCGCTGATCGTATGGCTAATTGAAAATAAGCGCCTGGTTTCAAAACAGCGGATGTACGAAGTGTACCTGAACATAATCGAATGGGGTCCCGGAATTTACGGAATCAACGATGCCAGTCATTTTTATTTCAATAAAAGGCCGGCCGACCTTAATTTGCAGGAAAGCATTTACCTGGCCAGCATAGTACCACGGCCCAAATGGTATAAATACACGTTTGAAAGCAACGGTGTGATGCGGTCATTTTACAGCAATTATTTTAACCGCATGAAACAACTGATGGTGCGGAAACAGTTTATTTCGTCACTGGATACATTTGCGGTAAAACCTGATGTTGTTCTTACAGGCAATGCATCTAAGGTATTTGCGGATACGATAAGGACGAGGGAACCCGTTGAAATGGATATGCTGCCGTCGTTGAATTATTTCGACAGGAAATTACAAATTCAAAATTGAAATTATTTTTGCACTAAATACATCTGACCATGACATTCGATATAGAGCTGATCAGGAGCATTTATGAGAAGTTGCCTGAGCAAATTGAAACTGCACGCCGGTTGCTGAAACGGCCTTTGACATTAACCGAGAAGATATTATACGCACATCTTGAAACTCCTGCAGGCACACCGTTCGAACGGGGAAAGGATTATGTGAGTTTTATGCCCGACAGGGTTGCCATGCAGGACGCTACTGCCCAGATGGCTCTTCTGCAGTTTATGCAGGCCGGACGTAAAAAGGTGTCCGTACCATCAACAGTTCATTGTGATCACCTGGTGCTTGCAAAAGACGGGGCAGATAAGGATCTTACCACGGCTCAGTCAGTAAACCGTGAGGTATTTGATTTTCTGTCATCCGTGGCAAATAAGTACGGCATTGGTTTCTGGAAACCGGGGGCGGGAATTATTCACCAGGTTTTGCTTGAGAATTATGCCTTTCCGGGCGGAATGATGATTGGCACTGATTCACACACTGTAAATGCCGGGGGACTGGGAATGGTTGCCATTGGTGTCGGAGGTGCGGATGCATGCGATGTTATGGCCGGATTGTCGTGGGAGTTGAGATTCCCGAAACTAATTGGCGTAAAGCTTACAGGCAAAATGAATGGCTGGACTTCAGCCAAGGACGTGATACTGAAATTAGCAGGACTGCTCTCGGTTAAAGGCGGTACCGGATACATTGTGGAATATTTCGGTGAAGGTGCCGGCACCATTTCCTGCACGGGTAAGGGCACCATTTGTAATATGGGTGCTGAAATCGGCGCTACTACATCGGTATTCGGCTATGATGCCAAAATGGAAGCATACCTCAGAGGCACAGGTCGTGCTGACGTAGCTGACATGGCAAATGCCATAAGCGGGCATCTGAAAGCGGATAAGGAAGTAGAATCAGAACCTGCTGCTTATTACGACCAGGTGATTGAAATCAATCTTTCAGAACTGGAACCTTATATAAACGGGCCGTTCACTCCTGATCTGGCAACTCCCATATCTGAATTCACAAAGACTGTAATTGAAAAGGGCTGGCCGGAAAAGCTGGAGGCAGGATTGATTGGTTCATGCACGAATTCATCCTATGAAGATCTTACCCGATCGGCCTCTGTTGCCAAACAGGCAATCGATAAAAAGCTGAAGGCAAAATCGGAGTTTATAATAACGCCGGGTTCTGAGCAGGTAAGATACACCGCCGAACGGGACGGAATCCTGGATGTGTTCAGTACATTGGGCGGAACAGTGCTTGCCAACGCCTGCGGGCCATGCATTGGACAATGGGCAAGGCATGGCGCTGAAAAACAGGAGCGGAATTCGATAATGACATCATTTAACCGGAATTTTGCCAAGCGAAATGACGGCAATCCGAATACTCACGGGTTTGTTGCTTCGCCTGAAATAGTGACTGCTTTTTCGATTGCAGGAACACTTACTTTTAACCCGGTGACCGATTCCTTATTAAATGAAGCGGGACAGCAGGTTAAGCTTGATGCACCGGTTGGTCTTGAAATGCCCCCCAGAGGCTTTTCGGTAAAAGATAACGGTTACCAGGCTCCGGCTGTGGATGGAAGCAGGATCCAGGTCAAGGTTGATCCATCAAGTGACCGGCTTCAATTGCTCGAACCTTTTGAATCATGGGATGGGAAAGATTATTCAGGGTTGCAGTTACTGATCAGGGTAAAAGGCAAATGTACAACCGATCATATCTCGATGGCGGGATCATGGCTTAAATACAGGGGGCACCTGGATAACATTTCAAATAATATGCTAATTGGTGCCGTAAATTCTTTTAATAGCAGCACAAACCTTGTAAGAAACCAGTTAACGGGTGAATACGGTGAAGTGCCGGCTACAGCAAGAGCATACAAAGCAGCTAACCTTGGAAGTATAATTGTGGGAGATGAGAATTATGGTGAAGGCTCATCCCGTGAACATGCTGCCATGGAGCCACGTCACCTGGGTGTGAAAGCAGTGCTTGTACGGTCGTTTGCCCGCATACATGAAGCTAACCTGAAAAAACAGGGGATGCTTGCACTAACATTCTCAGATAAGGCGGATTATGAAAAGATTCGTGAAAATGACCGGATCGATATTACGGGTCTTGACAGTTTCACACCGGGCAAACCGCTTGTCGTTACATTGAAGCATGATGACGGCACATCGGAAACCATCCTGGCCGCTCATACTTACAATGAAAATCAAATTGAATGGTTTAAAGCGGGTTCAGCCCTAAACCTGATCCGACAAAACCAGTAGGATTAAGTATTGGTGTATCACTATTTTTGTATATTAGTGTTTCTTTTACCTCCAATACCGTAAATCTTGAGAAAAAATATTTCTGAACTGCGTCCCATTGCAAAAGGGGATAAAAAAACTATCCGCGGATGGGTGATGTATGACTGGGCCAATTCGGTGTACCAGCTGACGATCGGGTCCACTATTTTTCCGATATATTATAACGCTGTAACAAAGCATGGTAACGATTTTA
Source organism: Bacteroidales bacterium (assembly GCA_035299085.1). Lineage (NCBI taxonomy): Bacteria > Pseudomonadati > Bacteroidota > Bacteroidia > Bacteroidales > Bacteroidales bacterium. Next base: position 87,775 of record DATGXG010000011.1, read on the forward strand.
CAGTTGATTTCTTCGGATTAAAAGCTCCGAATACGGTTCTTTATGCCTGGTCAATTGCCCTTTCCTATTTTGTAATTGCCGTTTTCTCGCCTTTCTTTTCATCTATTGCCGATTTTACCGGCAGGCGGAAGAGTTTTATGAAAGTATTTACATGGATAGGCGCCCTGTCGTGCGGGATGCTTTTCTTTTTCAATGGCAACCGGGTTGAATTGGGACTTATTGCCTTCACCCTGGCCACACTGGGATATGGAGGCAGTCTCGTTTTTTATAATTCATTTCTTCCGGTTATTGCTGTGCCTGAAGAACAGGATCGGATAAGTGCCCGGGGATATTCTATGGGCTACCTGGGAGGTGTGATATTGCTTCTTATAAACCTCGTATTCGTTTTGTTTCCTAAGGTGTTTGGAATAACGGATGATACGTTTGCTCCCAGGCTTGCATTCCTCACCGTGTTTATTTGGTGGATCGGTTTTTCGCAAATGACCTTTTTGAGGTTGCCGAAATACACATTCGGCAAAAGGGTGAAAGGGCAGGATCCTTTATTTTACGGATATATTGAACTGCGCAATGTTTTCAACCAGGTTCGGAAGATGAGAAAGCTGAAGATTTACCTGGTCGGATTCTTTTTCATGACTATGGGTGTACTTACTGTGATGTCAATGGCCGCTACCTATGGTACAAAGCAGCTTCATCTTAAGGATGATATTCTTATTGCCACCATCCTTCTAATTCAGCTCATCGGTATGTTCGGTGCCTGGTCTTTTGCGCGTATATCTGAAAAGATTGGCAATTTCAAGGCCCTGATCTTATCCATTTTCATCTGGATACTGGTTATTCTTGCTGTTTATTTCGTAACCGATGCAGCGGGTTTTATCATTGTGGCATGCGTGGTAGGAGTGGTTATGGGAGGTACGCAATCGCTGGCCCGCTCCACGTATTCAAAGATGCTTCCTGAAACCCGGAATCACACATCCTTTTTTAGTTTCTATGATGTAATGGAAAAGCTTGCCATGGTTGGAGGCACTTTCAGTTTTGGCATTATTGAAGCCATTACGGGTTCCATGCGGTATTCGGTACTAGCCATTACAACCTTCTTCATTATCGGATTGTTTTTCCTTCTGTTACTGTTAAAGGATCAACAAACTGTCGAAAGCCCTGCTTAATTTTGCAGGGTCAAATTAAATGAAATCATCCCGATTAATTGTAATAGCCGGGCCTACTGCAGTGGGTAAAACTGCCGTTGCCGTTCACCTGGCCAGGGATCTGCAAACCGACATTGTTAATGCAGATTCTCGCCAGGTTTTTCGAGAAATGAGCATTGGCACCGCTGCCCCGACAGATAACGAAAAATCACTTGCAACGCATCACTTTGCAGGTCACCGGTCTATCCACGAGCCCTATAATGCCAGCATGTTTGAGCAGGAAGTGATCGGTTTCCTGGATGAGTGGTTTAAAGATCATGATACGATAATTGTAACCGGCGGGAGTGGTTTATATATAAATGCAGTTTTATATGGAATTGATGATTTGCCGAATATAAGTCACGAAATAAGAAATACAGTTCATTCCGATTTCAGGAAATATGGCTTACAGGGCATACAGGCTATGCTTAAAGAAACTGATCCTGAATATTATGAACGGGTTGATCTGAACAATCCCCAGCGGATCATGAAAGCTCTTGAAGTTTATTTAATGACAGGCAGAACCTATTCTTCTTTTCTTACAGGTGCAGCAAGGAAAAGGAATTTTCAGGTTACAGGTATCGCACTGGATTTGCCTCGCGGCGAGTTGCATGAAAAGATCAATTCACGTGTTGATGCGATGATTGAAAACGGACTTTTAGATGAAGCCCGTTCACTTTATCCGTTCCGTGATTTGAATGCTTTAAATACCGTGGGTTACAAAGAGCTTTTCGCTCATTTGGATGGTCATATGAGCCTTTCTGACGCCGTCACCAAGATCAAAGATCACACCCGCCAGTATGCCCGCCGCCAGCTCACCTGGTTCCGCCGCGATCCCGTTTACAAATGGTTCCATCCGGGGGATTATAAGGGAATAATCGAATTGTTGAAACGATAGCCACCATAAGCCACGGAGTGGCGACATCTTTGTAGTAATCGCATATGTGTATGAAAACAGAGCCGCGTTAGTGGCGAAATCTTAATCAAGTTCGAATGATTCTATGAATATTGCTAATATAAAGATGTCGCCACTCTGTAGCTCCAACTTTCCATTGTTACAGATTACTACAAAGATGTCGCCACTCCGTGGCTTTTGCTAAGCCGAAGCTGGCTTTTACTACAAAGATATGCCACTCCGTGGCTTTTACTAAGCCGAAGCTGGCTTTTACTACAAAGATGGCGCCACTCCCTGGCTGTTGGAACATATTGGCTTATAAATCAATTCATATAATCCAAAACACAAGTAAAATTTTTAAATTTGATTCAATAAACGTTAACCTAAATAATCTCATTATGGCAAATACTTACACCCAACTCTACGTGCAACTTATCTTCGCTGTACAAGGCAGATTAAATCTTATTCATGAAAATATCCGCGACGAATTGGAAAAATACATGTGTGGAATTGTAAAAAATAATAAATCCAAGGCTCTCGCTTTATTTTGTAACCCGGATCACGTTCATTTCCTTATCGGATTACATCCGACAATGTCTGTATCCGACATGGTAAGAGAAATCAAATCCAACTCTACATCTTTTATAAATGATAAAAAATGGATTATGGGAAAATTTTGCTGGCAGGATGGCTTCAGTGCCTTTACATATTCCAAATCGCAAATAGATGCAGTATCAAAATATATTCTCGATCAGCCTCAACATCATAAGAAAAAAACATTCAGAGAAGAATATCTTGATTTATTAAAAAAATGGGAAATGCAATACGATGATCGATATGTTTTTGATTTCTATGATTAATTGAATGACTCCTCAACCTAACCATTTTGTAATCCGCGTGTACGGGTTGGTGCTAAACAAAACGGCACAAATTTTGTTAAGTGATGAATATTTGTTTAACCAACGAATGACAAAATTTCCCGGGGGAGGGTTGGAATTCGGAGAAGGACCTGAAGATTGCATCCGTCGGGAAGCTATAGAAGAATTCGGACAGGAAATAGAAATCATTCAGCATTTTTATACAACAGGCTTTTATCAGCCTGCATTGTTCTTTGAAAATCACCAGTTGCTCAGCATCTATTATATCATTAAATTCAGGGAAAAACCTTTGTTCCGAATCTCTGAAAAACATTTCGATTTCAATGAAATAAACGGTAGTCAGTCTTTCCGCTGGGCATCACTGGACGAATTAACTGAAGAGGATCTTACATTCCCCGTCGATCGTTATGTGCTTAACTTACTGAAAGAAAATCATAGGGAAAACATAAGTCGTTGGGGTCATATTTAAGAATCTTTAAAATTTCACTTTTGCGTTTTCAAACAATATTTATTTATATTTACGAAAAGTCAGGATCCAATTTTACATTAACCTTTAAATTGAAACTAATGAGCTTAGCTTATAAAAAATTCGCAGCATTGTTCGTTCTGGTAGCAGGCCTGTGTATGGGCACTTTTGCACAGGATAAAACGGAGGCAATAAACTTATTTAACCAGGGCGTTGAGCAAATGAAAGCCAATGATCCCAATGCAGTGAACACATTCGAAAAAGTGGTCGCTATATGTGATCAGATTGGTGATTCGGCACAGGATGTAAAATCCAAAGCTATTACCGTTATCCCTGACCTCTATTATAAAAAGGCTTATAACCTTCTGATGACGGACAAAAAAGTGAATGAATCGCTTCAAGCTTCCAAAACCACTCTTGCAATGGCCGATAAATACCAGGATCCGAATGTAAAGGAAAGCACTCAGAAGCTGATGATACAGGCTTATACTTCAATGGCCGCCAATTACGGTCAAACTAAGGAATATGATAAGGCAGTTCTGGCATGCGACAGTATCCTGGCTATCAATCCTGATCACACCCCGACACTTTATAACAAGGCATTAATGCTCAGAGGCCTTGATAAAGGACCTGAATTTGAGCAGACAATCGACCTGTATCTTTCCAAAATTCAGGGTGATGCTGCAAAGACTGAACAGGCTAACAAAGTGGCCCGTGATTATTTCAGGGTTGCCGGTGGAAAAGCCAATAAGGACAATAAGCTGAATGACGCTGTTACTCTTTTGACCAAAGCATCCAAATACGGTGAAGACAATAATCTCTATTACCAGTTTGCCAGCGTTTATAATAAACAGAAAAAGTTTGAACTCGCTGCAACCAACGCACAGAAAGGTCTTGATATGGATGCCGCTGCCACCCCAGAGAATAAGGCAAAATACTATTATGAGCTCGGTACTGCCCAGGCCGGATTAGGCAAAACAAGCGATGCATGCCAGTCGCTTACCAATGCCATGTATGGTCCGTTCCTTAACGCTGCCAAAGGCCAGAAAACGAATCTGAAATGCCCGCAGTAATCATCAATTGATATTTACATGCGAAAGCGTGAAGGTCTCCTTCACGCTTTCGTTTTTTATTTATTTTTGCGTACCTAATAAAACATGGAAATCATCGGACTAATACCGGCAGGAGGACTCGCGAAGAGAATGGGCAGAATCCCCTGCAGCAAGGAGATCTTTCCGTTTGTCAGTTCGAACGGAGAGGTCACTGTGGCTTCCTTGAATCTGATCCGTTATTTTAAAAATGCAGGAATAACTTCATTATATTATATCCTTGGAAAAGGCAAATGGGACATACCTGAATATTTCGGGTCGGGTTCAACCGATGGTGTTGACCTGGGTTATCTTATTGCATCTCTGCCCTTCGGAACCCCCTTTACACTTGACCAGGCTTATCCATTTGTAAAAAACTCTGCTGTTGCACTGGGTTTCCCCGATATTCTTATTGAGCCGGAAGATGCCTTCAGCGTGATGAAAAATCGCTTCTCTGCTGAAGAAACAGATATCCTGCTTGGCGTCGTCCCTTCAGCGGAATACCTCAAATCGGACATGCTTGAATTTGATGAGAATAATAAGATAAAAGCTCTTATAATCAAACAAAAAAGGCCTGATCTCAAATTCAGCTGGTTCGGCGCTATCTGGAGCCCCATTTTCACAGAGTTTCTTCATCAATTTCTTGCCGGTTTTCTTAAAAGGAATCCTTCCGGGAAATTTGATCCGGGAGCCGGTACGGAGAGAGAATTATTCATCGGCGATGTAATACAGGCTGCCATCGATAACCACCTCAGGATTGATTATCATATGTTCGGTGACGGAAGATACACTGACATCGGAACTCCTGAAGCAATACGCGACTATATCCTATGAAAGCAGTGATTCTTGCGGGTGGTAAAGGAACCAGGTTGGGTGAGTTCACCCGTGAAATTCCAAAGCCTATGATACCCATAGGTAATAAACCGCTTCTTCATCACCAGGTTGATTTGCTTGTTCAGAATGGCATTACCGATATTATCATTCTTGTCAATTACCTTAAAGACCCCATCATGAGCTATTTCAGCGATGGTTCTTCTTTCGGCGCCCGGATTACTTATTACGAAGAAAAGGAACCTCTTGGAACTACAGGAGGCATCAGGGAAATAGAGCACTTATTGACAGAAGACTACCTTGTCCTCTACGGAGATGTGATGGTGAACATGGACATCACAAGGTTGATAAACTTTCATAGTCAGCGCAAAAGTGAATGCACGCTGGTTCTTCATCCAAATGATCACCCGTTCGACAGCGACCTTGTCGAGACGGATCCAACTGACCGGGTAATCGCCTTTCATCCTAAACCCCATAATAAGGGTGAATGGTATCATAATCTTGTAAATGCAGGTGTTTATGTATTTTCACCTGCTATCCATTCTTATATCGAAAAGGGAAAGAAAGCTGATTTCGGGAAAGATATTTTTCCTTCGGCCTTTGGCAATTTAGCCATGTTCGGTTACCACACAACCGAATACCTTAAGGATATGGGCACCCCGGACCGACTTCAGAAGGTAAACAAAGACCTTGAATCGGGGAAAATTGAGAGAAGCAGCTACAGGCATTTGCAGCCTGCTGTCTTTCTCGACAGGGACGGTGTTATCAATACCGAGCGAAGTTATATTAGCAAGCCTGAAGAGCTTGAAATATATGATTTCACTGCACCGGCGATCCGCAAGATAAACCAGGCAGGATATGTTTCTGTTGTGGTTACCAACCAAAGCGCTATCGCCCGTAACCTCTGCACCGAAGAGGATGTGCATACCATTCACAAAAAACTTGAGACCGTTCTTGGCGATCAGGGTGCCTGGCTTGATGCGATTTATTATTGCCCGCACCATCCCGATAAGGGATTCCCGGAGGAAAACCCGGTTTACAAAATCGAATGCGATTGCCGGAAACCTGCTACCGGCATGTTTAAGAAAGCCATTGAGAAATTTAGTATTGATCCCACGATTTCTTATATGATAGGTGATTCGGAACGGGATATCCAGGCCGGATTTAATGCAGGTTGTATTACAATTGGCGTCAGAACGGGGTATGGCATTCGCAAAACAAAGCTGATTCCCGATTACATGTTCAATGATCTTAAGGAAGCGGCTGATTTTATCACCGATGATCCTTTGGATCAGACCGCTGTAGAAATTCTTCAAAAGCTTGTACCCGTTAAAAAGCAGAGAAAATTAATTCTTGTGGGCGGAAACACTAGAAGTGGCAAAAGCACGCTGGCTTCCTATCTTCGGTTGCTTTTTAAAAGGAAAGGATATAAATCACTGCAGGTTTCACTCGATAACTGGTTGCTTGCCGAAGAGAACAGGACTCCCGGAATGAATGTGTATGACCGGTTTCAGCTTAAAAAGATTGAAAGTGACATCCGGAACCTTCTGTCAGGAAATTCAGTATTACTTTCAACATACACAAACCATGTGGAAAGGAAGCATCTTGAAGTTATATATAACGCTTCAGACAGCGATTTTATAATCATTGAAGGTGTTGTAGCGCTTAGTTCTTCAGTGCTACGTGATGCAGCCGACCTTAAAATATTCATCAATATCCCTACGGATTTGTTCCTTAAAAGAATGGAACACTATTATTCCTGGCGCGGATTATCCGGCCAGGAGACCACAGCGCTCATCAAAAAAAGAGAAGTGGATGAATATCAATTAATAGAAAAAGAAAGTAAATTAGCTGATCTGATCATTAATTCACCCGGTACATGATAATTACCCGCACTCCATTTCGTGTAAGCTTTGTCGGCGGAGGATCCGACATGGAAGCATTTTATACACGCTGCCCGGGTGCCGTGCTGAGCACAAGCATCAATAAATACATGTATATTTCATCTCACCGGTTCTTTTTTCCCGGTCAGCTAAGGGTGAAATATTCTGAAACAGAAACAGTAAACACAATTGACGAGCTTAAACACCCGCTTTTGAAAGAGGCTATGCGTAAAGCAGGCGTTAAAAGCGGCATTGAAATAAGCTCTATTGCTGATATTCCGTCAGGAACGGGTATGGGTTCTTCCTCATCATTCACTGTGGGATTACTGCATTGCCTTTATGCAGTGAAACGGCAATATGTCACTCATGAACAGCTTGCCCGCGAAGCCTGCCAGATTGAAATTGAAATCCTGGGTGAGCCCATCGGAAAACAGGACCAGTATGCCGCTGCATTTGGAGGACTCAACATTATCCATTTTAATTCAGACGGGAATGTGGTTGTGGAGCCCCTCTATATTAAAAATGAAGTATACCGGAACCTGCAGCAGAACCTTGTCATGTTTTATGTAGGTAATCAGCGTAAGGCATCCGATATACTGTCGGAACAAAAGAAGAACGTTTCACAGGAGGATAAATTCAATATACTTAAATCGATGGTCGGTCTTGTGGGCGATCTGAGAAACAGTCTTTATTCCGGTGAACTGGAGAGTTTCGGAGAAATTCTTCATGAAAACTGGATTCTGAAACAGAAACTGGCTTCGCAAATCAGCAACAGCCAGATTGATGAAATTTATAAAGCCGGATTAAATGCCGGGGCAACGGGAGGAAAACTGCTCGGCGCCGGTGGCGGAGGTTTCATGCTATTCTATTGCGATGAAAGCAAACAACAAAAGCTTCTGGATGACTTGAAACCACTTGAAAAGTTCGATTTTGCATTTGATCGTGAAGGTTCTAAAGTAATTTATTTTGCGGATGAAGAATTCTGAATTTAATACCTATTTCGATAAGGTTTCAGATACGCTGGCCCGGATTGACACGGATTCCTTAATGAAACTGGTCGGTCTGCTGCTGAAATCAAGAGAAGAAGGCAGCCATGTCTATATTTTCGGAAATGGTGGAAGCGGGGCTACGGCATCCCATGTGACCGGCGACTTTCTGAAAGGAATTTCATACGGCCTTGACAAGCGATTCAAAGTACAATGCCTTAACGACAATATTTCAGGAATGATGGCTATTTCAAATGACCTCAGTTATGAGGAAATTTTTATTGAACAGCTCAGGGCATTTCTGAAAAAGGATGATGTTGTCATCGGTATTTCAGGCAGCGGAAATTCAGCCAATGTGGTTAAGGCCATGGAGTATGCCCGTTCACAGGGAGCAGTTACAGTGGCATTCTGCGGATACAAAGGCGGAAAGATAAAAGACATTGCCGATATTGTAATTCATGCACCTGTACAAGACATGGAAGTCACCGAGGATGTTCATATCATTATCTTTCATGCCATCAAACAGGTAATGATGAAAGAACTGAAAGGCGACAATTTTTCGATGGGAAGCACCTATGACGCCAGAGTTCAGTAGGCTGGATGCCGGATGCTGGATACTGGAAACTGGATGCCTGCGGTCCCATCCGTCTCATAGGTCTCATAGGTCCCATAAATGAACACTGAACATCGAACACCGATTTAAGATTTTAGAAGATTAACAAAAACATCGAACAAGGAACACCGTTTTAAGATTTAAGAAGTTCTTACTAACAGACTAACACACTAACAGACTATAAAATGTTCTTTTCAGTTGTTGTCCCTACGTATTGCAGGCCTGATGAAGTCACTGAACTTTTAGCAAGCCTTGAAAAGCAGGAACTGAAAGATTTTGAGATTATCCTTGCCGATGGCAGTCCCGACAATTCTGTCGCCCTTGTGTCAGAACCCTTTAAAAACAGGGTGTCATTAAAGCATCTTCATAAACCGAAGCTTGGCATCAGCGAATCACGGAACTGGGGTGTAGAAAACGCATCCGGTGAAATGATCGTATTTTTCGATTCGGATTGCGTAATTCCTCCGCAGTATTTCGGTACGGTAAAGCAATATCTTTCGGCCGATCCCCTTGATGCCTACGGTGGTCCCGACAGGGCCGACGAGTCATTCAGCAGTCAGCAAAAGGCGATTAGCTATGCCATGACTTCCTTTTTTACAACAGGTGGAATCAGGGGAAGAAAAAGGCATGCCGGCCATTATCAGCCCAGGAGCTTCAATATGGGCATCCGCAGGTCGGTTTTTAATGCACTTGGCGGTTTCAGCGGGTTAAAAGTTTCGGAAGATATTGACCTGAGTATGCGTCTGAAGAAAGGCGGTTACAGGTCGGGCCTGATAGAAGACGCCTATGTGTATCATAAAAGACGTTCCACTTTCTACAAATTCTTCAGGCAGGTCATGTCATTCGGAAGTGGCCGCATTGACCTTCAGCTCAGGCATGGTGATGCACTGAAACCTGTTCATACCCTTCCTGCTTTGTTTGTTATTTATGTTGTGGCAGGATTGCTTGCCGGGCTTATATTTAAGCCGCTTCTTGTTCTTTGGGCTTCATCACTGCTGGTTTATATACTGGCTGTGTTTATGGATTCAACCATTCAGAACAGGAGTATTAAAATCGGGTTCCTCAGTATATATGCCACCTTTGTGATGCTTTTCGGATATGGTTTTGGAATGATCAGGGCTGCATTTGCCCGTTTTATCCTGGGGAGTAAAATAGAAAGCGAAAAGCCGGAGATTACGAAGGAAGCGTAGAACAGCGTCCGTCATCGGGTGTAGGAACACCTTATTAAGGATCACCCAATGATATGACAACCATGGGCTTTCACGAATAGCTACGAAGTAGCGAGATCTGAATAACCGCGGGTGAAACCCGTGGATTATGATGCCAGCAGACAAGAACCCTGAAAGGGTTCAATTTCAATTATGCATTATTCAACTCTTTCAGAGTTGTGTTCGTGATCGTAGCACCGGACCACGGGTTTCACCCGCGGTTATTCAAATTGAACCCTTTCAGGGTTATTCATTAGCATACAACGAATTACGAAAAGTCGTCATTAGTAGGAGCCGGTGAGATCCATGATTATAGTAATTAACTGATGCGACGAAGCAATCTTCCCGAACAGGAAGGGCGCTGCAAAGTGATAAATCAGTTTCAGACTCTCTTGGCCAGGGTCCGCCTGTGCCAGCAGATTGCTTCGTCGCAATTACATTTCTGTTATAATCATTGATAATCTGGCTCCTCGCAATGACGGGGCTTTGTCAGATCTCCTTCTCAATATAATACTCATTCCTGCTTGAAGAGGAGCGGGAAACAAGTTCGCCAAGGAATCCTGCCGTGAACAGCTGCATTCCGATGATCATTGAAGTGAGGGCTATATAAAAATAGGGACTTTGGGTAACCAGTTTTGCCCTGATGTGATGGGCAACGGATAGGAGCTTTTCAATACCCAGGTAGCTGGCCATCACGAGACCGATAAAAAACATGAGAGAGCCCAGGAGACCGAAAAAATGCATGGGCCTGCGGCCAAACCTTGATATAAAGCTTATTGAAAGTAGATCGAGGTAGCCGTTGATGAACCGCTCCAGTCCGAACTTGGTCTTACCAAACTGCCTTTTCCGGTGTTGCACGACTTTTTCACCGATCTTCTTAAATCCGGCCTTTTTGGCGATGATGGGAATATACCGGTGCATCTCGCCGTAAACCTCAATAGCTTTCACCACTTCATTCCGGTATGCCTTTAACCCGCAGTTGAAATCATGCAGCTTAATGCCGCTGAAAACCCGTGCTGACCAGTTATAGAGTTTACTCGGAATATTTTTCGTGAATGTATTGTCGTATCTTTTTTTCTTCCAGCCAGACACCAGGTCAAACCGGTCGTTCATAATCATGGAATAGAGGCCGGGAATTTCATCCGGACTATCCTGGAGGTCAGCATCCATTGTAATAACCACATGTCCTGCCGCAACGCGGAAAGCACAATGCAGCGCAGCCGATTTCCCGTAATTTCTGCGAAATTTAATGCCCCTTATGGTTTTATATTCGCTTGCCAGTTTTTCAATGATATTCCATGAACCATCGTCGCTGCCGTCATCCACCATAATTACCTCGTATGAATAGTTGTTGTCAACCATTACGCGGTTAATCCATTCCACAAGTATAGGCAGCGATTCGGCTTCATTATACAATGGAACAACTACTGAAATGTCAGGATTCATGGGCATAATTTTAAATTATCTGGAGACGGGATTCTGATTTTTCTTTGTGAATGAGGCAACAATAAGCGAAAGTATGGTTCCGAAGATGAATGTTGAATAAATGTTGCTGAAAAAATTAGGTAACGGACTAGAATTTGACTGGGATTTTTCAATCATATCCATCAATTCATCAATATTTTTCTGGGGAGTACCAGCCAGGTTCATCCAGGTAAAAAACGAGCTTTTGAACGCCTCAACCATTTTATTTGCATAACCCGGATCAATATATAAATTAAAAACCAGATCATAAAAACCGGATAAAACGGTTTCAAAAATAAGTATAAGAAGTCCGACATATAAAGCCTGGAAGAAAGTGATGGAACCGCCAAGGATTTTATCCCGGTAATTTTTCATTCCGGTTGAAACAAAAACAATAACAACTGCAAATTTAAGAAGCGCCAGCAATACCATCCTTGAAACTGAGGCCGTAGGCATATAGCCAAACAGATACATGAGCAGGGATGAAACAATGGAAAGACCTCCGAGGATCGCACCATAGGTCATTGTAAACTGCAGCATCGAAGGTTTTTTATCCATGTAATTACGCTTGTATTTTAAAGGCCCGACAAAAATAGAAATTTTAAACGTATGCTCAGGCTTTGTAAATTTATAAAAAGTTCATAGTTTTGCACCCGCCGGGTAAGTCTCATACGGCCAGCTCCTGCTGAACTCCCCCAGGTTCGGAAGGAAGCAAGGGTAGGCGGTTGTAGCGGCGCGATATGATAAGCTTACCCGGTTTTTGTTTTTAGTCTGCTTGACTGTTAGTCTTTTAGTCTGTTAGGCAAAAGACCAACCACAGAACTTTTTTCCGAGACTAACAGACTAACAGACTACAGACTAACAGACTACTTCAAAGCCTTAATCACCTCATCCGGAGCCTGCACCAGCTCAACCAAAACACCTTCGCTGCATAACGGGAATTGCTCGTTGCCCTTGGGATGGATAAAGCAAACATCATATCCGGCCGCGCCTTTGCGAATTCCACCTGGAGTGAAACGTACACCCTGAGCCGTAAGCCATTCCACAGCTTTTGCCAGGTCATCAATCCACAATCCTATATGATTTAATTTGGGTTCATGAACCTTAGGTGATTTTTCAGGATCAATAGGTTGCATTATATCAACCTCCACTGCAAATGGTCCTTTTCCTATTCTGAGTATATCCTCGTCAACGTTTTCGCGCTCACTTTTAAAGGTGTTGACTTTTTCAAGTCCCATAATATTCACCCAAAAATTTTCGAGTCTTGTTTTCGACTCATTTCCAATGGCAATCTGTTGAATTCCTAATACTTTAAAAGGTCTCATAGTGTGTAAGTTTTTTAAGAGCACGAAAATAAGTAATAAATGAGTTAATTTTCCGCATTATTTTCCTGAAAATACATGAAGAAACTTATTACCTTCCTTTTAAGACGTATTCCGCGTCCGTGGCTCATCCGGTTCAGTCTTGTATTTATGCGGTTTGCCGCAGTTTTCTACCGTGGGAACAAAGTGGAATGCCCCGTTTGCGAAGGTCGTTTCAGTAAGTTCCTGCCTTATGGCTATGTTAAAGCCAGGGAAAATGTATTGTGCCCGCAGTGCCTGTCGCTCGAAAGGCACCGGTTATTGTGGCTATACCTTAAAAACAGGACCCGTTTTTTTTCAGATCCGCTGAGTGTACTGCATGTAGCGCCGGAGCAATGCTTTTACAAGCGTTTCAGGAAACTAAAAAATCTCAACTATATTACAGCTGACCTGGAATCACCCATTGCCAATGTGAAAATGGATATCCAACAGATCCCTTTTCCTGATGATCAATTTGATGTGGTCATCTGTAATCATGTGCTGGAGCATGTTCCTGACGACACCAAAGCGATTGGTGAAATATTCAGGGTTCTGAAACGGGGAGGATTCGCCATTATGCAGGTTCCCACTGCCTATGATATGGAGAAGACGATTGAAGATCCGTCAATCACCGATCCGGCTGAACGCCAGCGTTTGTTTCATCAGCATGATCATTTCAGGCTGTATGGAAAAGATTACCTGCAACGTGTGATGGCAGCGGGTTTTGTTACCGGTGAACAAAACTACCTGCTTACCATTCCTGAGGAACAACGGCAGAAATTCAGGTTGCCTGAAATGGAATATATGTATGGATATTATAAACCATAAAATTTAACGATTTATAAAACAAATAGTTGACATAAAATTGAATGAAAAAATTTGAATTTTTGTAGTTTTTTTTCGCATAATGCAGAATTGAAATAATTATTTATTTATATTTGCCCAGTAATTAAAAACATGAGAAATATCATTATTATCGTGAACGTCCTTATCCTCGTGGTCCTTCAGAAACCGAGGTGAGAATGGTTTACGATAATCTGAGATAAAACAGAGCCATTCTTACCGGAAAGAATGGCTTTTTTAATTTAAAAAAAGTATTAAATAAAAGATATTCAACGATATGAAGATCCCACTGAGAAGTTCAGCCACAACTGAAGGCCGCAGAATGGCCGGTGCCAGAAGCTTATGGCGCGCTACCGGAATGAGAGAAGACCAAATGGGAAAGCCCATTATTGCTGTGGTAAATTCGTTTACTCAATTTGTGCCGGGACATACCCATCTTCACCAGATAGGCCAGGAAGTAAAAGCCTGGATCGAAAAGGAAGGATGTTATGCTGCTGAATTCAATACAATTGCCATTGACGACGGGATTGCCATGGGCCACGACGGTATGCTGTATTCACTGCCTTCGCGCGACCTGATTGCCGACAGCGTTGAATACATGTGCAATGCCCATAAGGTTGACGGTATGATTTGTATCAGCAACTGTGACAAGATCACCCCGGGTATGCTTATGGCGGCCATGCGACTGAATATCCCCGCTGTTTTTGTTTCGGGTGGACCCATGGAAGCCGGAGTCGTCGGGAAAAAGAAGATGGACCTCATTGATGCCATGGTTATGGCAGCCGATGATAATGTATCGGAGGAAGAACTTTCCGTTGTTGAGCGTGAGGCCTGTCCCACCTGCGGTTCCTGTTCAGGAATGTTTACCGCCAATTCAATGAACTGCCTTAATGAGGCCATTGGCCTGGCCCTGGCTGGTAACGGCACTATAGTGGCGACCCATAAAAACAGGCTGGCCCTGTTTGAAAGAGCGGCCAAACAAATTGCCCTTATCACCAAAAAATATTACGGTGAAGGTGATGCCTCGGTATTGCCGAGGTCCGTTGGCACCCGTGCCGCTTTCATGAATGCCATGGCACTTGACATTGCCATGGGCGGATCGACAAACACCGTTCTTCACCTGCTGGCCATCGCCCGCGAAGCTGAGGTCGATTTCACCATGAAAGATATTGATGAACTCTCCCGCAAAATACCCGTTCTCTGCAAAGTTGCACCCAGTTCGCATTATCATGTTGAAGATGTAAACCGGGCAGGTGGTATTCTCGGTATTATGGGTGAACTTGACAGGGCCGGTCTTGTAGACACTTCAGTTAAAAGAGTGGATCTCCTTACTCTTAAGGAAGCCATAACGACCTTTGATATAACATTACCCACTGCAACAGCCGAGGCAAAAGAAATTTATGCCAGCGCACCTGCAGGCATCAAAAACCTTAAAATGGGCAGCCAGGGCGTTATGTACAAGCAACCTGACCTTGACAGGCAGAACGGATGTATACGTGATCTTGAACACTGTTATTTCAGAGATGGAGGACTTGCTGTACTTTATGGAAATATTGCGCGCGATGGCTGTGTGGTTAAAACCGCCGGGGTGGATGAATCCATCTTTAACTTCAGAGGTACCGCGAAAGTTTTTGAATCACAGGATGAAGCCTGTGACGGAATCCTCGATGGAAGGGTTAATGCCGGTGATGTGGTTGTTATCCGGTATGAAGGACCCAAAGGCGGACCCGGCATGCAGGAAATGCTCTATCCTACATCATACATCAAATCAAAAGGCCTTGGTAAAAGCTGTGCATTGCTTACCGACGGTAGGTTTTCCGGCGGTACATCAGGACTTTCAATAGGCCATGTTTCTCCTGAAGCTGCCTCAGGCGGTGAGATCGGGCTGTTACAGGACAATGATATAATTGAAATCAATATTCCGGGTAGGGCCGTTAATGTGGTGCTCCCGCAGGGGGAGCTTGAACGTCGCAAACAAAAAGAGGAAAGCAGGGGTAATAAGGCTTTTACTCCCGCTGACCGCAACAGAACCATTTCCAAAGCTCTACAGGCATATGCCAGTATGGTTATGTCGGCTGATAAAGGAGCAGTGAGGGAAATTAAAGGCTGTTGATCCCTTATATATTAAGTTAATTTATTTCAAAAATATCCGTCATGAAAGCAACGAAAGAAATAGAAACTCCTATAGATATTCCCAAAAAAGTAAGGGTTACTGGTGCCGAAGCCATTATGATGAGCCTTATCCATGAAGGCGTTGACACCATATTCGGTTACCCGGGCGGGGCTATTATGCCTGTTTACGATGCACTTATGAACTATACAGAACAGTTGCGTCATATTCTTACCCGCCACGAACAGGGTGCCATTCACGCCGCCCAGGGTTACGCAAGGGTTACCGGTAAAGTGGGCGTTTGCATGGCCACTTCGGGACCCGGTGCTACAAACCTTATCACAGGAATCGCTGACGCGCAGATTGATTCCACACCACTTGTGTGCATAACCGGCCAGGTTTCCGCAGGACTCCTCGGAACCGATGCTTTCCAGGAAACGGACGTTATCGGCATTTCAATGCCCGTCACTAAATGGAACTACCTCATTACAAAACCTGAAGAAATACCGTCAATCCTTGCACAGGCTTTTTATATTGCGAAAACAGGCCGTCCCGGACCCGTTTTGGTTGATATAGCCAAGAATGCCCAGTTCGGGATGCTCGACTTTGAGTACCACAAATGTATAAAAATGAGGAGTTATGCTCCGGAGCCAAGGATAAGCCTTGACAATCTCAAGACTGCCACCGCCCTGATTAACAGCGCAAAAAAACCTTATATTCTTGCAGGACAGGGAATTATACTTGGAAATGCCGAAGAAGAATTCAGGGCTTTCGTTGAAAAATCGGGAATACCGGTTGCCTGGACAATCCTTGGGTCTTGCGCCCTTCCGAAGGAACACCGGCTGAATGTAGGCATGCTTGGTATGCACGGAAATTATGCAACCAACCTGCTTACAAATG
>DATGXG010000012.1 GCA_035299085.1 Bacteroidales bacterium
TTATAATAGCCGCCTGTGACGGGGTAACGGGATCCTATTTCGGCATAGGTTAATGCACCGCAAAGAGCGACTACACCGCCGAACAACCAGGCCAGGAAAAATACATTGGGTGTGATAGCTGCTTTGGCTGAATCAGCAGCAGTCCTGAAGATACCCAGTCCGATCACCAGCCCGATCACGATCATGGTGAGGTCGAACAGGCTGAGCAACGACCTGCTCTGTTTGTTTTTATCCATACGTTGGGTTAAAATACGGATTTAAGAGACACAGAGAAAAACACAGAGACACAGAATTTTCTCATTTTGATATCCTCCCCAAGGCAGGTGGCAGAGGGCAGGTGGCAGAGGGCAGAAAAAAATACCGCAACCTGCCTTGGAGGGAGAAGAAAATCAACAATCTTTCAACGTGTAAATAATTTCTTTTTTGTGGTTTAGACAGTATCAAGCACTTTTGCGCTACGAACGGTATGAAGAATGAGACAAGAGATAACGCAGAAACACAGAGATTAACCTCTGCGTCTCTGTGTTCACTCTGTGTCTCTTCTTCTTCGGAAGTCCGGTGAAAATCCGGCGCTATCCCCGTAGCTGTAAGTTTCCGCAAGCGAATGTTTGCGAATGCAATTAAAACCACTGGCCCTTAACCGGGACGGGAAGGTGCAGAGAAACGAGCCAGAAGACCTGCCTTCGTAATTTTTTTTAACCTGGGCTTTCGGGTGAAAAGCCAGAGTTGGTCTATCTTTTCTTTCCGGCCGGAAGAACTAGGTTTTCTTTCTCTGCATCCCAAATCCCCCAAAACAATTGCATGAAACGTAGTTTATTCATGACAGCACTCATGATCAGCAGTGCATGGGGTTTCTCTCAATCAGACAGCTCCGTAACCACACTCGACGACGTGGTGATCACAGCAAACAGATTCTTACAAAAACAACAGCAGACAGGAAAAGTGCTTACCGTGATCCCCCGGGGGATACTTGAAAAAAGCACTGGGAAGAACATGGGCGAGATCCTGAATCAATATGCAGGACTTACCATTATCGGTTCAAACAATAACCCGGGCACTAATATCGACGTGTACACGCGGGGAGCAGGACTGGGAAACACGCTCATCCTCATCGATGGAGTTCCCATTTACGATGTATCCTCCATCTCTTCTGCCTTCGATCTTAATTTTTTCACCCCGGATATGGTGGAAAGAGTGGAGATCCTGAAAGGAGGACAGTCCACTATATACGGATCCGATGCAGTAGCCGGAGTGATCAATATCATTCCCCGCAAATCTGCCAGAAAACCCATGCAACTCAACGCTTCAGCGGCAGCTGGTTCTTTTGGCACTTACAAACTGGGAGCAGGATTAAGTGGTTCTAAAAATGACTTTAACTATAACCTGCAATACCAGTATTTGAAAACAGCAGGACTTTCATCCGCCCTCGATACCACCGGCAAGGAAGGCTTCGATAAAGATGGATTGAACCAACACAATATCAATCTTGGGCTGAATGGAAAATTCAGCGAAAAACTTAGCTGGAAACTCATGGGGCAGGCCAATCTTTACAAAGCTGACCTGGATGCCAATGCATTTTCAGATGATAAAGACAATACCGTTGAAAACAAGAATTTCATTGCTGGCGGAGGTTTGACCTACCAGTTGAGCAAAACAACATTTCATGCCAATTACAGCCTGAATACAACTAAGCGGTTTTACCTGGACGACTCATTAGCCGTAGGAAGTTTCTCAAAGTTCAGCACATCTGACTACCGCGGTACAAGTCATTTTGCAGAACTTTATGCCAATACCCGGATCAATGACCATTTCTCTTTCATTGCAGGAGCGGATGCCCGGTTTCAAAAAACAGAACAGAGCTTCCTTTCGATAAGTGATTTCGGACCTTTCGAAAATAAGCTTTCAGGTGATTCAGCTAAGATCGACTTATACAGCGCCTATGCTTCAGCATATTACAATTCAGGAAAAGGTTTTTTCCTGGAAGGAGGTCTTCGGTGGAATAATCATTCCCTGTATGGATCCAATCTGACCTATACTATAAACCCATCGTATGTTTATGGTAACTGGAAATTCTTCTTTAACCTTTCCACTGCTTTCAAGGCGCCCACACTATACCAGCTTTATGATGCATACAGCGGCTACCCTTCTTTAAAACCGGAAAGGTCAACTTCATATGAAGGCGGAATACAATTCAGTGCCTTGGAAAATGCATGGCAAAGCAGGGTGGTATTATTTGAAAGAAAACTAAAGGACGGCATCGATTACAGTTTTGTTGATTACAGGTATTTCAATAATAACAGGGCCACCGATAAAGGCCTCGAACTGGAAACCATGTATCGTAAGGGCCGATGGAATATTACGTTCAACTATACCTATCTGACAGGAGAAGTAAACACGGTGAAATATGCGTATGACCCCAACAGTTACAGCTATGTACCCGATGGGGACACCACTTATAACTATCAGTTCAGGAGACCAAAGCACAGCATCAACCTTTTTGCGGGTTATCAGTTCACTGAAAAGCTTTTTGTAAGTGCACATGCACGGTTTGCAGGACAAAGATTTGAACCCAGGTATATGGACGCCCCGATAAAACTTGATCCTTACACGGTATTTGATCTATATGGAGAATACAGGTTTTCCAAAAAGATCAGGATCTTCCTGGATCTGAAAAACCTGTTTGATGCAGATTATATAGACATCAACGGATTCACTACCAGGCCGATCAATTTTATGACAGGTGTGAATTTCCAGATCAATTAAAATATCAACGGATTGGCGCATTGACGGATTAAATCAATCTGGTAATCCGCCAATCCGTAATTTCGCCAATCTATTATGAATTTCAATTTCGACGAATTCCTGACTGTTACGTTCACTCTTTTTGCCGTGATCGATATCATTGGATCCATTCCTTTGCTGATCAGTCTGAAAGATAAGATGGGCGGTATCCGGGAGTTGAGGGCAACCCTGATTTCAGGCGGCTTCATGATCCTTTTCCTGTTGGTAGGGGAGAAATTCCTGAACATCATGGGCGTTGATGTGAAGTCATTTGCTGTTGGCGGATCGATCGTGATCTTCATATTGGGATTAGAGATGGTGCTGGGAGTTGAGTTTTTTAAGTCCGAAGCCAATCCTTCCTCCGGTACGGTAGTCCCTATTGCATTTCCATTGATCGCAGGCTCTGGAACGCTCACTACAGTGATCTCACTTCGTGCAAACTATAATGAATGGCTGGTTTTACTTGCCATACTTGCCAACCTGGTATTCGTTTACCTGGTGCTGCATTCACTCAATAGAATTGCCCGTTTGCTGGGCACCGGAGGCCTGTTAGCGGTAAGAAAATTTTTTGGCGTAATTTTGCTCGCCATCGCGGTGAAGATATTCACGACCAACCTGAGTGGGTTGATCAAATAGAATGTGATTAATGTGAAAAATGCGATAAAATGGCTTTGCCATTTTATCGTTCTGGTCTCGTAGTACAATGGATAGTATAAGGGTCTCCGAAGCCCTGGATTCAGGTTCGATTCCTGACGGGACCACCAAAAACGAGTGAGTTAGTGTGTAAGCCGGTTAGTGTGTTAACATTAGTGTGGGAGTGCAATAGATTATTGCACTCCCTTTTTTTGTAGCAAACGAAACGAAGGTTCCCTGCTCAATCGATATCAATCACTATTTTACCCGATTTCTTACCAGTTTTCAATACACTATGTGCCTCCTCAATATTCTTAAGCGTAAATTTTCGGGGATCCACATGCACTTTTAATTTCCCTTCATCAGCGAGCCTCCTTGCTTCTTTTAAGATTTCACCATGATGTTTCCTTCCCTCACCAGTCAACAGTGGCAAGAGGGTGAAAACCCCTGAATAAGTGGCGGCCCGAAAAGATAGAGGCGCAAGTTTATGGGTACCCCAACCAAGACAACTTACCACATGACCCGTATATTTTTTTACTGCATGAAATGAGTCATCAAGTGTAGATGATCCAACGGTATCGTACACTATATCAAAACCCTCCCCGCCCGTTAATGCGTCCACATACTGCTCTACGGATATTTCTTCATAATTGATGGGCGTGGCACCAAAAGCACCGACTATCTTCTCTTGCCCCGCCGAAACAGTTGCGAAGGTTTCTGCTCCAAAAGCTTTAGCTATTTGAACTGCCATATGGCCCACACCACCTGCTCCACCATGTATCAACACTTTTTGACCAGCATGAATTCTGGCTTTGTCAACCAAACCCTCCCAGGCAGTAATAAAGATCAGAGGTGTGGCTGCTGCCTCCTTCATACTAAAAACCTGGGGCTTTATAGCTAATAAGTCAGCATCCACCACAGTAAATTCCGCCAGCGATCCGGGTACAGCTCCAATTCCACCCGTCATTCCAAACACTTCATCTCCCTCCTTAAAACCGGTTACGGCATTTCCTACTGACTCTACGATACCGGCCATATCAATCCCAAGTATGGCCGGTAATGTTACCTGCGCATGAGGGGCATTACCACTCCGGATTTTCACATCCAGAGGATTTGTTCCACTGGATTTTACGCGCACAAGTACCTGCCCATCACCTGCCACTGGTTGAACTACATCTGAAATAATGAACGAGGAATTGTGACTCTCTAAAACTGCTGCTTGCATAACTTTGCTTTTTGGATGACAGGAAATCTGGTCTATTTCAGGAACTTTTTCAGTTCAGCAGCTGCCTGGTAAAAGGCAGATTGGGTAGCAGGTAGATCTGCAAGCCCGTTCAGCAACCCAAAATCATGAATAGTGCCATTGTAGCGAACAACTGTAATGGGAACGCCTGCCTGATCCAGCTTACGGCCATATGCCTCTCCCTCATCGCGTAATACATCGTTCCCTGCTACCTGTATCAATGTCGGCGGCAATCCTCTCAACTGTTCAACAGAAGCCTGAAGCGGTGAAGCATAAATCTCAGTACGCTTTTTTGGATCCTCTATATACATATCATACATCCATTTCATAGTAGAAGTAGTCAGGAATCTGTCTTTCCCAAACTGTTTGTAGGAGTCGGTTTCAAAATCAGCATCCACTATCGGCCACATCAGTACCTGGACTTTAATGTGTGGACCATTATTTTCTTTCGCTTTTATTGCGGTTACTGTACTCATATTACCTCCAACACTGTTTCCGATTATACCCATGTTTTTGCCGTCAACATTAATTTCACTTCCGTGTTCGGCTACCCATTTTGTTGCTGCATAAATTTCATTCACCTGAACCGGGTATTTAGCATCCGGTGTAGGAGTATAATTAACAAACACTCCCGAGTAGCCTGTAAGTACCACAAGGTCCCGCACCATTCTTTTATGTGTAGGATAATCGCCCAACACCCATCCTCCACCATGAATAAATATAAACACGGGTAATTCGCCCTTGACCCCAGCGGGTCGTACAATATTCAATTTAATAGTATGTCCATCAGCAGTGATTGTTTTTTCAGATTCATCAATGCCAGACAAATCAACATTCACTGACGCTTGCGCATTCGCCAACACCTTCCTTGCCTCTACAGGAGAAAGTGCTTCAAGCGGTTTCCCGCCACCGGAATTCAATGCTTTCAAAAAAGATCTTGTTTTGTTGTCGATCAGCGGATCCTTGGCATAATCCACTACCATAGTTTCATTTCTCATAACTGTGTTATTTAATTGATTGGAATTTGATTGCACATTTTCTTTACATCCAAAGACGAATAAGCCTGCGAGAAGAATCAGACTGTTTTTCATAATATCAATTTTTAATTTTTTGTATTTGTATTACTGGTGTAAAGATGGAGTGAGAAATCATTTCATGTTTTTCTTACGTATTCAATTCATTTGACTTTTTAATTCATGTGTTCGAAAAACCATGAAATGAAAGATGAGTGAGGAAGAATGACTTTAATAGTCAAATAAAATAGAGTTCTGGGAAAACTCGACCTGTAAACCCGGACATACCTTGCTATGAAATAATTCTTTATCATATCTCACTGAATTGATTAACCCAACTTAAACATCCCCAACATGAAAGCAAATATTGGCATCCAGGAATCCCATTTACAGCAGGTTAGCCTGGAACTTAACAAGTTGCTCGCTGATGAATTTATCCTGCAGACAAAAACGAGGAATTATCACTGGAATATTGAAGGCCCCAACTTCAGCGCCTTGCATAAATTTTACGACGAACAGATCAAAGAACTGGAAAGCATAATAGACCAGGTTGCAGAAAGGATCCGTGCCATAGGTTTTCACGCGGAAGCCAGACTCGAAGATTATCTGAAACTTACGAGTTTGACAGAGCAACCTTACACCACATCCCAAAATGATCAATTGAAAAATCTGCTCGGCTCACATGAAACAATTATTCATAACCTCCGGCGGCTTATCCCACTAATGAATACAAAATATAAAGATGCCGGCAGCAGTGATTTTGCCACCCAAATCCTGGTCAAACATGAATCTTTAGCCTGGATGATAAGAGCAGGACTGGGAGGTTAATGCCTTAATCTTAAAAAATTAATAATGAAGAAAACTATTTTTATAACAGGAGCATCGGCGGGATTAGGAAAATCAACTGCCAAATTGTTCCAATCCATGGGCTGGACCGTGATCGCAACCATGCGAACTCCCGAAAAAGAAAGAGAACTGTCTAAACTTGATAATATTACCATTCTGCCTTTGGACATTTCGGAAGAAAAACAAATTGAAGAACTCGCCCGAAGGGTAACTGGAAAATATTCAGTTGACGTTGTACTGAATAATGCAGGCTACGGTTTAATCGGCGTACTGGAGTCATTGACTGACGAACAGATTTCCCGGCAACTCTCCACCAATCTGTTAGGCACAATCAGGGTTACCAAAGCATTTACACCATATTTCCGCGCAAGAAGAAGCGGCATGTTCATTAATGTGACCTCCATGTTCGGCTTGATTGGCTACCCTACTTGTTCGATTTATGCAGCAACAAAATTTGGCATTGATGGCTTTTCAGAAAGCTTGGCCTATGAACTGGCCCATTTTAATGTCAAAGTCAAAATCATTGCCCCTGGCGGGATTCAAACGGATTTTGCAGGTCGATCTATGGACGGAGGTCAGCATGATTCCTATGAAGGACTGGTAAAAAAAGTGAGTGCCGGCTACAGCGAAGAAAGTATAAGTCAGTTTTCCACGCCTGAAGATGTTGCTGCTGTCATTTATGAAGCGGCTACTAACAACAGAGACCAACTCAGATATATTGCTGGCAAAGATGCCGCTCTCTTATATAATGAAAGACTTGATAACGGTGCGGAAGCACAATACCTTAAAATTCAAAAATTGTTCTTATGAGTCCCGAAAGAGAAATACAACAAATACTGGCGCGGTACACAAGAGCGGTTGATGCACTTGACGGCAATGCCTTAAGTAACCTATTTACTAAAGATGGAAAAGTTGAGATTTACCAATTTAATGGCGGATTACCGGAGCAATTATTTGTCCTGTCCGGAAAAGATGAAATCGCAAATGCTATTTCCAATTTAATGAAACCTCACCCCGAAAGAGGATGGAGCCACCATACCACCCATGACCATATCATTTCTGTGAATGGGGATGAAGCAACTATGGATGCGCAATTTATCAGGTTTGATTCTGTAGGAACGGCTCCGCCTGAAAACGGATGGCCGATTGGCACCATAGGACTTATGGGAACTGTCACCCCAACGGAATCAGGATACTACAAACCCTCGCTGAAAAAAATTGGCGGAGAATGGAAGATCATAGTTCATAGAATCTATCATGATCTGACTTTCGCTATTCCTGGACAGTAATTATTTTCAGACAGCTTTCCAGAATCTAAACAAGCACAAAAGTATCTGGCAAAATATAGAAGTATTCTCTAAATATTAAATCAAAATCAAGTGAAACAGGCTGTTGAGATCACCACCTTCAAGCTTCGTACAGGTACATTCAAAGAATTTATTAAAGCCAACAAGGCGGATATTGACGACTGGCTGAAAAAGCAAAACGGCTTTCAATCAAGGTACATCCTGGAAAAAAAAGATGGGACGGTAGTAGATATGGTATTCTGGAACACATCAGAACAAGGCACAGAAGCAATGAGCCGAATCATAAATGAGACAGCGCATTCACAGGTACATTCGATGATTGACCAGGGCTCT